>JBGQLF010001278.1:0-3537 GCA_041499985.1 Gemmataceae bacterium | reverse complement strand
GTGATGCCGTGGTCCAGCCCCGCCGCCGCCGTCACGTCCTCGAAGCGCCTTCCCTTGGTCGGGTCGTCCGGGGCCACAGGGACATTGCGAAACAGGGCGACCCGGCCCCAGCCGGTGACGAGCAAGTCGGGCCAGCCATCGCGATCGTAGTCGGCCACGGCGGCACCATGCGTATAGAACCAGGGTTGACCGCCGGCGAGCCGGTCCAGGCCCACGGTCGCGGTGACATCCTCGAATCGGCCGCCGCCGAGGTTTCGATAGAGCTTGCAGGGACGGCCGACAATCTCCCTGTTGTCCTTCCCGGCGTAGACGCCACCGCCGGTCAGGAAGATGTCCAGCAAGCCGTCGCCGTCATAATCGAGCAAGGCGACCCCGCCGCCGAGCGTCTCAAGGATCGCTAGATGGTCGGCCGTGTCCTCGCCGTTGCGGTAGGTGAACTGGATCCCCGAGGTAGCGGTGATCTCCTCAAACAGCGGCGGACCGGCCGGCGCGTTCTCCGCCCTCACCGCGCCTCTGCCTTCCCTCTTGCCGCCTCCCGGTGTACAGGCGGCAATGCACAATAGCACCACGGCCAGGATGAGATGACAAGGTGACAAGGTGACAAGGTCACAAGGTGACAAGACAAAGTGACAGAGTGACAACGTGGAAGACGCGGGTCCGGTTCTGGGCGAGAACTCTGCCATAGGCATCATTTTGGCCACCCGCCTGCTCACCTTGTCACCTTGTCACCTTGTCATTTCAAGGTGGGCTCAGCCACCCCGGATCGGCGTCGCGTTTGAAGACCTCGATCCAGTCGGTGGTCGTCCCTCCCCAGCCGTTTTTCACCCAGCCGCGGACGCCTTTCTGCGGCGGATCCCCGGAACCCGCGGACCCATACGTCTTGTCTTTGTAGATCCCCTTGACACGGAATTCGCCGGAGTCCGCCGAGCTCGTCAACGTAAACGTGACCCGCGACCCTTCGAGAACGAATTTCGTCGGAACCGTACCCGTCAACTCTTGAGAGCGACCATCGACCTCTCCCTTCCCCTGGACGGGGACTCCGGAGGTGCCATAGACGTCGAGGGTGACGGCCGACTTTTGCGGCCGGGCGAACCAAATGGCGCCCGCCGCTCCAAGCACGACAACAACCGCGAGTCCCCGAAGAAGGATTGGTTGTCTGGACATGAAACGGACTCTTCCTCCGCTTGCGCGGGGCGACCGCCGCGGTTCGATCACCGTGGGGTAACTTGTGGCGGCAATTTTGAAACTGGCCCAATCGACCCAGAAAGTTGAAAACTTGCCGCCACATGTTTTTCCAGCCTCTAACGAAGGCCCTTCGCGGACGCTTCAGGCTTACGTGGCACGATCAGGCCCCGTCAGGGATCAGCGGCGGCACAAAGACACACAGTCATTTGGTTTGGGAACAGATAAAACAGGGCCATCGCGCATTCCCCTCGGCGAGACAGCCCCGCATCGGTCCGACTCGATTACCAGTCGCTCCCCAGGACATTGCCGTCCGCGGGGTTCACCAGATTCGCCCAGGTCGTCTGCGAAATGGAGACGTTGACGAACCGTACCGACCCGTCTCCCAGACCAACTTGGACGCCGCTGCCGTAAACGGCCTGGAGCCGGCAGGGATCACAGCCGTTCGTCGGCGAAGCAGGTCGGCTCTGCGGCGGCAAACTCACGCCGGGCTTCGCGCTGTTGTAGAACCCCGGGGGCGAGCCGTTACTGGCAAAGTTGGTGTTATAGCGACCACAGGTGTTCCACCATGCCGTTGTACTGGAAGCACTGCCGCCCCCCGGCCCACAGTTAATACACGTCTCGCCCCAGTAGAACGTGGCCTGGCCCGTGCTGGCAGTCGGGCTGCAACTCATGTACTTCTCGCTAAAGACGATAGTGTTCGACGTGCCGTCCACGAAGGTGCGCGGGATACTAGCTACCGGGCTGGGGCACCCCGGGGCGGGCGTATTGCCACCTTCGATCGAGTTCGGAGTGCCCGTAGGCGCGGCGTAGCGCCAAGCCGGAACCGGAGGCAAGATGCCGGCCGCGAACACCGCTTCGTTAGGGGCGTAACTAGTGCCATTCCGTGGGTTCGTCGTATCGGGCCGCCCATCGGCCGGGGCGGAGGGATCGGCGGGGCTGACGTACGTCTTGATGCCATAGCCGCACCACCACGAATCCGGGTGCAGCGCCGCCTGAGCCTTGTAGACATTGTCCTGTTCGATGAACGGCAGCATCCAATAAAAGGGGGTGCCGACCCAGGGGTTGTTTGCCGGAGAGGTATAGTAAGGATCCGTAGCGCCGCTGCGAGGGTAGCCGCCTACCGGCAGCGGCAACACGCCGTAGACGTCGTTCATGTTGTGCAGTGCCAGGCTCATCTGTTTGAGGTTGTTCTGACTGGTCATGCGATTGGCCGCCTCGCGGATCTTTTGCACCGCGGGCAAGAGCAGGCCGATGAGGACTGCGATAATGGCGATCACCACCAGCAACTCGATCAGCGTGAACCCACGCCACTTCGTGAAAAATCGGAGTCTTGCCATCGAGACACCCCCGGGAGAGAAGAAGTAGCTACAGGGCGAGATCGAACAATCCGAAGATCCCGCGCAGGCACAACGGGTGCCGGCCGGGACTTTCCAGCGTTCTCAGAGAGCAGGTCTCTTCCGCCCGTTGAACAAGGTTCACGTGCGCGCAGCACCCTCAGTACGACGTGATGCTTCGGATGCGCGAGTGAAATCGTTGATCCACTTATGATACTGGGGAATGGTGCTGTCAAGGAAAAAATGAAGCAAAAATGAGAAATTGAGAAATGGGAAGAAAATCCCTTCGCCGCGGGATCTTCCGGTTTCCATGCTTGGATGGAGGCTAGCACTTCGGCTGGGGACGTACGCAAGGATGTTCTGGAACAGCAGCACCGCGTCGGCTAGGATCCATGTCGGGGCGCTGGAACGCGCACATTCGTATCCGACCGAGCAGGGGGCCGACGGCAATGCTCACGGTTCCGCAAGCGCTGGCTTTGGCGGTGCAGCATCATCAAGCGGGCAACTTACAGCAGGCCGAGCAGATCTATCGTGACATCCTGCAAGTGGATCCCTACCAGGTGGATGCGCTGCACCTGCTGGGCTTGATCGCCTATCAGGTGGGCCAGTACGAGACGGCCAGCGCCTACATCGGTGAGGCGGTGCGCCTCAAGCCGGACTTTGCCGAGGCGCACAACAACCTGGGGGTCGCCCTTGAAGAGCAGGGCAAGTTCGAGGAGGCTGTGGCCTGCTATCACCAGGCGCTATACCAGAAGCCGCACTATGCCGAGGCGCACAACAACCTGGGCAATGCCTTGAAGGAGCTCGGACAGCTGGCGGAAGCGGAAGCCAGTTTGCAACAAGCGCTGCGCGTTAAGCCGGACTATCCCGAGGCGCACAATAACCTGGGCAATATCTTCCAAAAGCAGGGGCAGCTCGCGGAGGCCTTGGTCTGCTATCAGCAGGCACTGCGCCTGAAGCCGGACTATGCCGAGGCCCATAATAACCTGGGCAATGTCCTCAAGGAGCAAGGGGAGCT
>JBGQLF010001277.1:0-3537 GCA_041499985.1 Gemmataceae bacterium | reverse complement strand
CGCGCAGGCCGGCGGCTGTGCCAGCGGCTGGTGCAGCGCTGGAGCAGCAAGGACAGTTCCCCCGTGCGCGCTACGGTCCAAGCCTGGGCTGCCGAACAGTGGTCCAAGCTTGACCTGGGCGCCGAATCCCTCATCGCCCACTTGCAAACGGGCTGCGAGAAGGCACTGGGGAATACCCCGGAGGCTAGTTTCACGGCGGTGACCGAGCCGCTGGCCGAGCAGCTGGATTCTCTGGAAGTGGCGCAGGTGGCCGCGACCCTCGGCGAAGCGCTCGATGGGTTGGAGCGGCTGGTGGGGCGGCCAGACGAGCTTCCCGGCACGGCCCCGACGCTGCTTCAGGAAACACTGGATAAGCAGGCCACGGCACTCGTAGCCCAATGGGGCAGCAAGTTGGCCGAGCTTGCCGTCTGCCTCATTGAGCAGCCGGAGTTTCGCCTGGCAGGGGCCGAGGAAGCGCTCCGCCAAGTCATTGCCACCCTCGAGCAGGTCTTGCAACATCACGAACCACTAGCCAAGGACCTGGCGACGCGCGCCAACGAAGCCCACTCCCGTATCAAGAGCTTGCTTACCACGCTGGCTGAGAGTGCGCCGGGGAATCGGCGGATTCCGACCCTGGTGACCAACTTGCTGGAACTCCTCCGGTTCTACCCCCGCTGGCGGTACCAGAGCTTCACCTTGCAACGGGTCATTTCGACTTACGTCAGTCTGCGGGGGCACCTCTCCGATCAACTGCGCGAGATCAATTTTTGCCGCGCCCGCCTTGGCGAGCTCATCAACACGTTCCGGGAACAGCAGACTCCGGCGCGCCCCGAGGGCAACCTGACTTGGGGTCGGAGTCTTCTGCCAGCCGGATGTGCCACCCTGGAGGATGCGATCCAGCAATTCCAGCAGAGTCTCGGACCGGAGGCATTGAGCGAGCTCGATCATCAGATCCAGGAGATGATCCGGCAGCAGTTTACCGCCCTGGTTCACGTGTGTTTGACTCCCTCCAACCTGCTCAAGAACCTGGAAGTCGCCATGCAGCGGGAAGCGGAATCCTTCGTTGCCACCCGCCTCGCCACGACGACGGTCGTGGACATGTATCTAGACCAGCAAGGTACTGAAGAAGAGATCTTGGCCGACCTGATCCAGTCCCTGGATGAAGCGGCACCCGCCTTGGCCGATTCGCGGGCTTCGCGGAGCGCGGAAATCCAGATCCTTGTCGTGCCGGCGCATCCCGCCAGCGAACGACTCAGCTCGCTCGCTCGGAAGAGCCTGCCCAACGTGAAACTGGTCACCGATCCACACTCTGACGACATCGTTCTCTATCGCGAGGTGCCCCATCTGGAACTCGCGGCACTAGAGCAGCTGGGGCCCTTGGGCTATGAGGCCTATCGGCAGATGACTGCCGTCGAACACTTTACGCCGCACACGCGCACCGACATCACCGAATGGCGAGCCTCCAGCTTGGCAGCCCGGTGAAGCAGACAAGGTGACAAGGTGACAAGGTGACAAGGTGAGCCAAGCTAACCTGGGTTGTTTCCGATGGCTTGGCCTGGTACCTTGTCACCTTGTCACCTTGTCACCTTGTCACCTTCACTGGGCCATGGACTACCAAGTCGAGCTCGATGTCTTCCGGGGTCCCCTGGACCTCCTTCTGTACCTGGTCAAACGCCAGGAAGTGGATATTTGCGATATTCCGATCGCCCAGGTGACCGAGCAGTTTCTCCATTACTTGTGCGTCCTGGAATGGATCGACGTCGAACTGGCGGGCGACTTTCTCGTCCTGGCCGCCACGCTGATGGAGATTAAGAGTCGCCTGCTCTTGCCCCGCAGTGACAACCCGGAGGAAGAGGAGGCGGATCCACGTCTGGAATTGGTCCGTCAGCTCCTCGAATACAAGAAGTTCAAAGACGCAGCGACGCTGTTGGAGGCCCAGGCCGAGCGCCAGCTCTGCCGTCTCGCACGCCAACCGATCGAACTCCCGGCCGAACCGGAACCGGCGCAGCAACCGCTCCGGCAAGTAGAGCTCTGGGACCTGGTCAGCGCCTTCGGTCGCTTGATGCGCGAGACGTTGGCCCTACAGCCGCAACAGATCGTCATGGACGCCACGCCCATCCACGTGTACATGGCATCCATCCTCGAGCGTCTGCAAGCCGAGCCGAGCCTGATGTTCTCAGCCTTGTTCACACCGCCGTACCAGCGTAGTCGCCTGGTGGGTCTGTTCCTGGCCATCCTGGAATTGATCAAGGGACGCCAGATCCGGGCCGAGCAGGCGGAAGTCTTCGGCGACATCTGGCTTCAGCGCTGGGACGAGACGGATGCTGCCGAACCAGTGCCTTCACCTTCCGATCCGGCTCCAGCGCCCGTCCTCTCTCCGGCAGCTCCGGGCTCGCCGACGCCGGAGAGCCGAGGGGCGGCCGAGTGAAGGGAAGGCACCCAGAATTTAGCAACAGCCTCGGATAAAGTGGTTGCAATATTGTCTCGGGCAGGGCAGGATGAACTCCGCACGGAGGCATGATCCTTGGAAGTTTGGGGCGGCCGAGTGGACGTGAGCCCCCCAGACCAATGAGAAGGACCCTCTCATGACACAGCTCATTGAGCAAACGCCCGTGGAACAATCCGGCGAGACCGATCTGGCGGCCGCGGTGCACCGGGTGCTCGCAGCCAGCGCCGAGCCCTTGACGCTGAGCAAAATCCGCGTCCTGCTGCCCCCGCGCCTGCGTCCCGAAAGCCTGGAGGAACTGGCGACGTGCCTGCTTCGGCAAGTCGCGGCCAATGTACTCTATCAGTATCCCAAGTATCGCAGTCAGCAGGATCGCTTCTGGGATCGTCCCATGCCCGTACACCTGGCCGCCGTGCTCCGTTTGGCTCTGGCGGAGGGTCCGCTGGCTTGGTTTGAGCTGCGGCGGAAGTTGCCCGCCTATGCCTTGCCCCAGGCCGAAGAAGTGCTCAAGGCCCAAATGGCCCAGGGAATGCTCTTCCAGCATCCCCCGGCCGGCAAACGGGGAGGCGAGCGCTATGGCGTCGAGCCGCCGGATCCAAAATCCTATTTGCGATCCGATTTGGCCAGCCTATTTGAGCGGTTGGAGCAACTGGGATTCAGCCAGGCTCAACTCCGTGTGGGGGCGCTCGAACTGTTGCACGAGGAAGAGTGGTCCTCGGCACCCCCTCAAGCTTCGTCTGCTGAGCTGGAGTCCGCACCAACGCGGATGCCACCGCCGCAGGAGGAAGGTCCAGCCACTGGACATCCGCGACCCCACGCGGATGGACACGGGCTCGGCGAGAGAAGTTCCGAGACGGTGGCAGTGGGAAGTCCCCAACCTTGATGCTCAGGTTCACGAGCCCGATACTTGGGAGAGTAGCTATGCGTTCTGCAACCTGGATTGTGAGCGGTTTCTGTCTCTTGGCCCTCGGGGCCGGGAGCCCGCTCTACTGCGCTGACACCAAAGGCGAATTCGTCGGCAAAGACTTGCAGGGCTGGGAGGGCCTGAAAGAATACTGGAGTATCAAAGACGGCGCCCTGGTGGGATCCACCTTCCCGGACGGCCTGAAGTT
>JBGQLF010001276.1:0-3540 GCA_041499985.1 Gemmataceae bacterium | reverse complement strand
TCGGCGACGGCACCGATCAGGATGTCCCGCTGGCCACGGTCAACTTCAGTCCCGACCTGACCCAGGGCCCGCAACCCTCCACGGCGAACGAGCTCCAGCTGATTCCCGCCGCGCCGTTGGCGCCCGGCTACTACCGGATATACCTCGCGGGTGATTCCACCGGCACTGTACCCGTGCTGAAGGATCTCAACGGTGTGGCTCTGGGGACCACTACCGATAACCCCAACGGTGCGGATTACACCTTTACATTCCACGTAGCCGGTGTCGAGGGCAATACCGCTGCCAATGCCGTCTCGGACGATTCACCAGCGACCGCTCACCAGCTCGGCGACGTCACTCACGCCGGCATCGTCCAGAGCGCGGGCGCGATCGGTGATGATCCCGCTTACAATCCTTCCAACTCCGATCCACTTTTGGCCAATCCCGGCGCCGATGTCGACCTCTACCATTTTCGCATCGCTGGGGAAGGGAGATATGCCTTCAGTGCCGAGGTTTTTGCCGGACGCATCGGTTCGCCGCTCGATCCTGGGCTCAGCCTCTTCAGATTCGATCCGGTCGAGCACCGGCTGGTGCTGGTCGATGAGAACGATAACACGCTCAACAACGCGGTGGCGACAAACGGACAATTGCCCCTGTCCACCGATGCCGCTCTCTTCGATGGGTTGACCCAGGGCGACTATTACCTGGCGGTATCTGGGACCGGCAATGTGCCGAACCCAGCGCTGGGCCAGTTACCGGGCAGGGAGGGCATCTTTGACCCGAATGTCGCGCACAGCGGTGAGGGAGGATTCACCATGGGGCCGTACCTCCTCAACGTCCTCGTCCAACCAGCTGGCCCGCCCCCGTTTGTGACTGCCGTCTTTCCGCCGGAAGGCGATGTGCTCACCGCGTCTCCCGCCCAGCTGACCGTCCAGTTCGACAAGACCGTCAACCTGGAGCAGCTGAGTTACCAACTCTCGCAGCAGAGTACGCAACTCGCCTTGCCACAAGTTTTCATTCGCGGGGAGGACGGTTCGACCTACTACCCGCGGCTGCTATCCTTCGACCAGACGAGCAATCAAGCCACATTCCAGCTGCTGGATCGCCTGCCCAACGGGGTGAACGCATTACACCTTTCCGGACGGCTTGGTCTCACCGACTTGGGTGGCAATCCCCTGCTGGGAAACGATCCGTCGGGCGACTACGTGGTTCACTTCACGCTCCAGGCCCCTGTTCCGGACAAGCTCGGCAGGTCAACGCTCTGGTCCGATCGCGAAGCGCACGACACGCTCAGCCATCCCCAGAGCCTGGGCGTTCTCTTCCCGACCGAACTTCAGGCGGGAGTCCTGATCCGTCGGGATTTCACGGACGACTCGGCGAGCGCTCCTTCGGATACGGCCGACTTCTACCAGATTCAGCTGCTTCAAAGCCGGCCTTATTTCTTCACCCTGACCGGCTCCGGGCTCCCGGCCGGCACGCAGCCCATCCTCTACGATGCCACGGGACATCCGATTCGAACCTTGGCCCAAGGCGGGGGAGCGGTACGCCTGGCCAACCTCGATGCAGGCGTCTATGAGATTGGCATCGGGGGTTGGAGTCCGGCTCAGGCAAGCCATGTGACCTATCAGCTGCGGATCCGCTTAGGCGGGTCGGTCGAGAATCCAACGCCTCTGACAGTCGGTCCGGGGCCCGCAGTCTTCATTCGGTTGGCGAGCCCGCCCGCCCCGCCTCCGGCACCGGAGGGACCGCCTCCACCCACAGACTCGACGCCTTCTGTGTTGGGGCCTTCGACACCCCCGGGGTTACCTGGACGAGAGTACCAGAAGCCCCCGGTGCCTTCAGGGACATCAGAATCGCCTCCGCCCGCGACGGCACCGACGTTGCCTGCGCTGCCGATTTTCTCCGGCGTCGTGACTCCGCCGGGCGCAGCTGCCTCGGGGGCGGCGAACACGACGAATGACGTCTCCCTTGCCCTGGTCATCCCGACCGAAGTTCTGAGCCAGCTGGCGGCCAATTCGGTAGGCGGCGTCAAAGGCACGGACACGAGTGTCGCTACCCTCACACCCGATCGCCTGATCGTCCGAGGCCCGGACCCGGTGGTGACGAATGTCCTCGTAAGGATGGTGGTCCTGACTCAGGAGCCACACGCCAGCGGAGAAACGGCGCCACCCGTCGCCCCGATCCCCAACATGGTCACGGCGCACACGACTACCCAGGGGGCCGTATCCCAGGTGTGGAAGAAAGGGGTGACGGTTTTCTTCCAAATCGGCGGTTCGCTCTCTGATGAAGTTCGCCACTGGCTGGAGCGAGCTGGCTTCCTGGCCCACGAAGCGCTCAATCCAGACCGGAAGGAGGACACCGAGTTCCCCGGGGAAGGGGATGCCTCAGCGACTCCACTCAAGGGAGGGCCGGACCACTCGTCCGCCGCTCCCCTCCAGGAGTGGGAGCGGGCAGCCACTCTCGTGGCCGTGCTTGGCTATCCGGCTCTTGAGTTCAGCAAACCACGCGGTTCCAGGCTGCCCCGGATACCCACGGCCAGAAAGCAGGACCAGACCAAGGCGAGCCATCTCTGCTAACCCCCCCAGGAGCGCCTGGGTAACACGCCCTGAGTCTGCGAAGGGCGGGGCGGGGACGGCAACTACGCCCTTCGCAGACTCAGGGCGTGCTACGCAGTGATCGTACCTGGCAGTCGCTCCGCGAAGAGATCGATCCAAGAAAGGCAGACGAGCTTGAGTCAAGACAAGAAGAAGCGTGTCGCGGAGCCCGCATCGGCACTGACGCGGGGTGCGCCGCCGGAAAATGTCTCCCTGGAAGGTGTCTTGCGTTCCCTGGGCGTGAGCGCGGGCCAAGCCCAGCTGCCCGTGTTGCCCGGGGTCGGCGAGGAAGTCTTCGGCTTCCATCTCGGCCATGAACTCGGTCGCGGTGCGTTCGGCTGCGTTTTTCTGGCGGAGCAAGCCAACCTGGCCCGGCGGGCCGTGGTGCTCAAGGTTTCCGGGATCGAGGGGAGCGAGCCGGAGACGCTGGCCCAGTTGCAGCACACCCACATCGTGCCGATCCACTCGGTCCACGAGGACGCGGTGCGCGGACTGCGTGCGGTGTGCATGCCTTACTTCGGTGGGGCCAGCCTCTCGCGGGTCCTGCAAGTCCTCTGGAAGGAAGATAGCCGGCCCAAGCAAGGCAAAAGTCTGCTGCGCGCGCTGAAGGCGGTTCAGGGGCCGCTGCCGCACGCCTTGGTAACCGCGGGCCACAATCGACCGGCAACCCCCCGCGCGCATCTCCCGGAGGAGTCCGTGGGGGCTGGGCCAGCGGCGGACTCCGGTGGTTGGACAGCGTGGGACTTACTGGAAGGCCTGGATTATATTCGGGCGAGTGCCTGGATCGTCGCGCGTCTTGCCGAAGGCCTCCATCATGCCCATGAACGGGGGGTCCTGCATCGCGATATCAAGCCGTCCAACATTCTCCTGAGCGCCGACGGGCAGCCGATGCTCCTGGACTTCAACCTCTCTCAAAACTTGCAGAGTGCCGCCGCCCAGGCCACGGCGGCGATCGGCGGCACGGTGG
>JBGQLF010001275.1:0-3541 GCA_041499985.1 Gemmataceae bacterium | reverse complement strand
CGTGCGCATGATCGATGCGATCAATGGGAAGACGGCCCAGGCGGGAGCGCGCTATCGGGCTAGCATCGACGAACCCGTCGGAGTCGGCAGCTTGATCGCCATCCCCCGCGGCGCCAACTGCACAATCGAGGTAGTCAGCCTCCAGGCCGGTGAGGGGATGGCGCTGCGGATGCGGGAGATCGATATAGGGGGCAAGGCATACAGCACCTCCACTGAGTATGCCGGCATAGAGGCGCAAGGAACCAGCAAGAACAAGAGTGCCGTTAAACGAGGAGTAGGGCTGGGCGCCTTAGGCGCAGGCATAGGCGCGCTGGCCGGGGGCGGAAAGGGGGCAGCCGTCGGTGCAGTAGTCGGTGGCGGCGTGGGCGCGGCTTCCGCGATCGGGGCGAAGGGCAAGCAGATCAATGTTCCTACCGAGAGCCGACTGATTTTTGCACTCCAGGCGCCCTTACCGATGAACTAAGAGACACGACAGAGGAGCACACAATGTTTCGACGAACTCTCTCCCTATCTGCTCTGGCCGCCGCGGCGGCCTTGGCGCAACAGGCAGCACCAGTCAAGGAAGCGCTCCAGCAACGCCTCAGCGAGGTCAAGCAGTCTATTGCGCAGAACCAGGCACGACTCAGACAGTATGCCTGGACCGAAACCACGGAGATCAGCCTGAAGGGCGAAGAAAAGAAGCGCACGCAGGCGGCCTGCCAGTATGGCCCCGACGGCAAGGTTCAGAAGACAGCCATCGGCGCGGCTCCACCGCCCCCAAGCCGCCGGGGAATCAAGGGCAAGGTCGTCACCAAAAAGATCGACGAGATGAAGGATTACATGGACCGGGTGGGCAGCCTGGTGAGGCGATACGTCCCGCCCGACCCGCAGGCCATGCAGGCGGCGTTTCAAGCCGGGAAGGCGACCTTGAATCCAGCGTCTGGGGAGTTGGTGTTTAGCGATTACGCCAAACCGGGCGACAAGGTTACTCTCAGCGTCGAAGCGGCAACGAAAAAACTCCGCTCATTCGCCGTGGCGACCTATCTGGATGAGCCCAAGGACACAGTGACCCTGAATGCGCGTTTCTCCAGCCTGGCCGACGGCACGAACTTCCTCGAGGAGTCGGTGTTGGATGCGAGCGCCAAGGCGATCCAGATCACAACGAGCAATTTTGGATATCGGAAGGCCGGTAACTGATATGAAAGACCAGCGATACAATCAACCAGTCGCTCGGATTCGCGCTCAGAAGACATCAGGGAAAACCACCCGTACCCCTATCCTTATGGCCGCTGCGCTCGCTTGCCTTCTGCTGGGCGCGCTTGCGCCTACGGCCGCGCAAGCTCAACCCGTGGACGCCTTGGCGTCGTGGAACAGCGGCCCGGCAGCATCCGGCGCGGACTCTTCCCCGGACCAGGCCCCGGCCGGGCCGGCTGCCGCAAATGCGGCGCCCGCTTCCGCGGGCAACTGGCATGTCGACGCCACGACTTATCTCTGGTTCTCCGGCGCCCACGGGAACCTTGCCGCGTTCGGCTATAACCTCGGTTTCAAAGCCAGTATCAGTGACCTTCTTTCGAAGTTCCGTTTCGGGATTACGGAGATCGTGGATGTGCGCTACAAGCGGCTGGTACTGACCAGCGACCTCCTGTGGATGACGCTCTCGAACACGAATACCAGAACATTGCTGTTCCCCACTGCGCCACAGCGTTCGGCACAGCTTTCGGCAGAATTAGTATCCAGGACGGTCCTCTTCACCCAGAAGATCGGTTTCCGCCTGGTCGAGAACGGAAAAGTCAACATCGACGGTCTTACCGGCTTCCGCTTTTGGCACTTGGGAGATACCCTCACCATCACACCGTCCCCGCGCGGGAACAATCTCTACGCATCCAAGAATTGGGTGGATCCCCTGGTCGGGGCGCGCATCCAGGTTCCGCTCTCTCCGAAATTGCTGGCCACGATTGCCGGCGATGTCGGCGGTTGGGGAGCAGGCTCGCAACTGGACTATCAGATTGTTGGGGCGCTCGGCTACAAGATCAAGCCCAAATTGGCGCTCGACGCCGCTTGGCGCTACCTGTACCTCGACTATGGCCAATATCCATTCACCACCCAGGTGGCATTGAGTGGACCCGTCCTCGGCTTGACCTACAGCTTCCTGCGACCCGACTGAACTCGACGTCGAGGGTGTGGTGCAACGCCATCCGGAATGGTTCCGGAGCACGACCCCGGCCTTGCGCATCGGCCTCCGACAGAGAACAAAGATGAATCGTACCGGGCAGGTGGGTCCATTCGGGATTGCGGGCGAGCAAGGGCTAGCGACCGGCTCGGCCCGAGCTCGCCAGCGGACAAACGCAACGGGAAAGGAGAACCACCCTATGTCTTCCGCATTAAGAATCATAACTTTCGCGGTTGCAGTGATCGTCCTGCTGGCCGTCCCCTTGTTCGGCCAGCAGAAGGGGCAATGGGTGCCGGGGCAGGGCGGCCTCAATGCCGGCGTGAATCCCGACCCCGGATTCACCTACTTGAACATGACAATCAATTATTCAGCGAGCCAACTGAATGACTCGAAGTCGAATGCCGTCCCCGGCATCGCCGGTACCTACGGGTTCTGGGTAGTGGAGAACCTTTTCTTCTACGAGCCGAACCAGAAGTTCCTCGGCGCGCATTTCGCGCCCTACGCGGCGGTGTCGTTCGCGAACGGTTCCCTCACCTCCTCCGGCCCCCTCGGTCTACCACGGTTCGGGATCCAGGCAGGCGGCCAGGGGCTGGCCGATACCATGTTCGTGCCCGTGAACCTGGGGTGGCAAACAAAGCGGCTCGACATCAGCGCCCAATATGGTTTCGTGGCTCCTACCGGACGCTATTCGGCCGGGGCCAGCAACAACGTCGGCTCCGGATACTGGGGCCACCACATCATCAACGGGGAGACGGTGTACTTGACGAAGAACAAGGGCACCAGCGCGAATCTGTTAACCGACTGGGAAATTCACACGAAAAAGCAGGGAACGGACACGACGCCCGGCCAAGCCTTTACGATGGAGTGGGGACTCGGACAGGTCATCCCGCTCGACAAGCAGTTGCACAAGCTCTTCCAGATCGGCGTGATCGGCTACGACCAATGGCAAGTCACCGCGAACGGAGGCACCGTTGCTCTTTCGGACCGCGTGACGGTTCCCGCCAGCAGCATTCCCTACTACTCGGTTCATGCTATTGGTCTCCAGACGAACTTCATCGCGCCGGCGAAGGGCCTCTATTTCTTCTTCAAATACGAGCCGGAGTACATGGCCAAGGCCCGGCCGAAAGGCCGCACGTTCGTGTTCGGCGGTTCCTGGACGCTGAAGATAACGAAGTAGTGACCGGCGAGTGGATGGAGATCAAAAGTGGCGACTAAGAGGCCGAACATTGTGTTTTTCTTCTGGGATAACCTCGGCTGGGGTGAGCCCGGCTGCTACGGAGGCGGGGTGCTGCGCGGCGCCCCGACGCGGCGCATTGATCAACTCGCCGAAGACGGTTTGCGGTTGTTGAACTTTAACGTCGAGGCACAGTGCACGCCGAGCCGCTCGGCCGT
>JBGQLF010001274.1:0-3542 GCA_041499985.1 Gemmataceae bacterium | reverse complement strand
GCCATGCCCGCGAACATGGCCGCCAGCGCCATCGAGCCGCACAGTTCGCCCACCTGTCCACGGAGCGAAACGGCGGGCAGCACCGAGGGAATGCCATCCGCCTTCAGCGGCGGTCTGGCCGAGGGAGCAGGCATGTGGACTCCCGAAGAGGCCGACATGGCCTCTGCTTCCTGACCCACGCCCTCTACCATCTTGGTCATCTCGGCCAGCGTTGCGAAGCGGTGCGCCGGATTCTTGGCCAGGGCCTTGCCAACGATCGGCACGAACGGCGCCGGTACCTTGCTCAGATCGGGCGGCGAGGTCAGATGCTTCATCAGAATCTCGCCGGCGCTTTCGCCTTCAAAGGGCACTCGTCCGGTCAACATCTCGTACAGGATGATGCCGGCCGCGTAGATGTCGATCTGGCGATTATAATTCCCCGTGGAAATCTCGGGGGCCATGTAGTGCACGGTGCCGACGCTTTGTGTCTGCGCCGTGCGCTGGCTGCCGCTGATGAACTTGCTTAGACCATAATCGCCGACTTTCAAGATACCATTTTCGAGGAAGATATTGGCCGGCTTGAGGTCGCGGTGGACGATGCCGTGGTCGTGGAGGTAACCCACGGCCCGGGCCAGGGCCGCAAACCATTGCTGGGCCAATTCTTGCGGCAGCCCTTGTGGATGCCGGCTGAGAACCACGTTGAGCGGCTCGCCGGCAATGTATTCCATCACCACCCAGTGATCGCCCTGGGTGTCGGTCCGCAAATCAAAGAGATCGACCAAATTGGGGTGCTTGAGGTTCAGACATTGGGCCACCCCGCGCAACTCGATCTCTTGATTGCCGCGTACTAACTTGAGCGCAACTTCTTTACCACCATCGCTTACGGCATAGTACACCTCGCCGAAGCCGCCACGGCCAATGCCGCGTTTGATCGTATAGCCGTCCAGAGGCCTTTGTCCCGAACCGTAGGTGAACTTCATCGGCGCACCCCACAAAAGGCAAGCAGGCGATCCGGCCAACCGACACTCAGGGACCACAGTCGTTCCGTCTCTCACTAATACCCACGGACCCCGTGCCTTGTTTGCCTTTTCTCCTGGCTACCTCCTCGCTTTTTCGCCTTATTTCGAGTTTTGCCCCATTCGCGTTCCGGCTGGTTCCACGGCGAAAGCGAAATCCTCACCCGCCACCGTCGAGTTCGGCCCCAGTAAGCCGCGCTCCCGACACCGCTGCCCATCCACGCTCAAGTTGCCCGCGTAGCGCACGCCCAGCCCGTCCTTGCCGCGGAAGAGCACGACCGGCTGCTGCAAGTCGGGCATGGCCACGTGAACGTGCGAACCCGGGCCCAGAACAAGCGTGTCGGCCATCAGCAGGACGCCGTCCACCGCCAGAGGCAGCCGATGCCCACTCACCAGATCCAACCGGGCGGAGGCGCTCACCGGCACCGGTTGGCGGAATTGGAGCTGGCAACAGCTGCCCAGCGTAATGCGGTCGCCCGATTGCAGAAGCACCTTTTCGGTCGGCTGGCCATTCACGTCGAACGGCCGTACCGCTTCCAGCAAATAGCCTTCGGTCTCGCGGGTCAGCGTCGCGTGTTGCCGCGAGACATCCGCGTAGAGTGGAATATCGACGTACGAGTCGGAGGTTGCCTGGCCGAGCGTGACGCGCGGATCGAGGCAGACCAGGTAACCACCAACTCCGTCGATCCATAGCAGGAACCGCTGGCGTGGCGTGACCGTATCCCTGGAAACCGACTCGACGCGGATTGGCTGCTCGGCAACAGTGGCCGGCTCCACGGTCTTCCAGGCCCGGGCTCGAGCCTTGCGGGCCTCCAGATGCTGCGGCGCGATGGCCAGCAGCTCTTCGCACAGCTGGACGACATCGTTCCACTGCTTGCGGTCCGCAGCTTGGTGCAAGTCAACCACCAGCTTGGTGAACCGCGGCCCACGCTGTTCCAGTTCGTGCTGGAACTTTTCCAAGAGCGGCAAGCGGCTGGGCAGCAGTCGTAAGACACGCTCCACCGTCTGCTGCGCCTGGGCCATGTCGCCCCGGTCTGCCAGTTCGCGTGCCAGCACCCACCCCTTGGCCGCTTCTTCGAACACCGCCAAATCGGGTTGCCGGACTGAGCGATTGCGTAGCTGAGACAGCACTTCGGCGGCACGCGCCGGCTCGCCCGCTTCCAGCAGAGAGCGGGCTTCGGCCAGCCCGAGGCGCGCCAGGTCCTGGCGTAAGCGAGCGGCGCCGACATCGGCTGTGCCGACCTGCTCGGCGGCCAGCAAGTCATTCCAGGCAGCCGCCGGATCCTCCTTGCGGAGGTGTTTCTCGCCCCGTTCGACAAAGCGCTGGGCGACTTGCTGGAGCAGCTCGAACGAGCCTTTGTGCCCTTGCGCGGCCGGCTGACCCAAGAGACGGTAGGCATCTTCCAGCCGCCCGTTGTTGAGCGCTTCCTGTGCTTGCCGAACTGCCAGCCACGCGAAGCCGAGCATGATAACGTTTCAACCTATCTGGACACGGTGGTAAACCATTCTAATTATACAGACGCACCTGCCATTGAGCCGCGAACACTCGGGCGAGCGCGGGCGCCACGCTTGCCCGAGTGTTCAGTGGCTCAACGATCGGCTACTTAGCGCTTGTCCGCAGCGACCTTGTTCTTGGGAGAATCGCCGAGGTAGTCGTCCACTTCCTTGATGATCTGGTCCGAGGACTTCGCCTGGCTCTCAACGCGGATGTCGCCATCAGGTTGCCAGGTCGACAGCAGGTCGGAAGCCGTCCGTTCGACCTTGAGCTGATCCTCCAGGTGGCTCAGTTCATTCTTGATCCGGGCCAATCGGCTGTCGTCGAACTGGACCCTGCTCCGCGTCTGCACGGCACGCAGCGTCCGCAACTCTGTGTCGAGCTGCTGGACGCGCAACTCCAGCTGGGCCTTCTGCGATTTCATGCCCTCGAGCTGATCGCGGTCGGCGGCCAACTTGTCCCGCCGAGCTTCCAACATCGCTTCCTTGACTTCCAGATCCTTCTCGCGCTGCTTGCAGGTATTGAACTCGCGGTCGAGTCTTGTTTTCAGCTTGTCCACCGGGTAGTTCGTGCCACGGAAGTCGACACGGGTGTCGCCCGTCTGTAGGGCTTCTTTCATCGCCCGCAGGTTATCCTTCTGGAGGCCGAGGTTGGCCCGTACTTCAGTGACTTCGCGCTGAAGCTTGTCGACGGCGACAATCTCTTCCGCGAGGGCACTGATGTTTTTCCGCATATCCGGGATGAGTTGCGCGATCTCATTCCGCAACGTCTCGATCTTGAACTCGAGCGGCACTTGATGGTTGGCTGCTGACTTCGCCTTTTTCCAGGCGGTCTTGGCGTAGCTGCCGAAGTACGTGGTGTTGAGGATGAAGAGACCTGCCACCACGGCGAGTGCCGCAATTGCCATCTTCTTGAACATGATGCTTAACCCCTTTCCAACACTTGAGTTAGACGATGTGAATACCAGAACCCCGGGGACTTTCTCACGTATACTCCAGCTTGAGCGGACACTTTGGGGCAGCTCAACCTGGACAGCTGGCTGGCAGCAACCT
>JBGQLF010001273.1:0-3543 GCA_041499985.1 Gemmataceae bacterium | reverse complement strand
TCCCGGCGCCGGCGCGGGCGGGGGCACCATGCCTGGGAACCCACCGCCGAAAGCCGCCGCATTCCGCCCGCCCGCGTCGCGATGGAGGTTCTCCGCCTCCTGAGGCTGGTCGGCCGCCGCTACCTGACGCGTGGCCATCCCGGTTCGTTCGGCCAAGGCACGCTCAGCATGCCTGCCGGCGAACTGGAACGACGCCAGCCCCACGAGCAGCACCGTGCAGACTCCGGTAGCCACGAAGTACGGCAGCGCCCGCGGCAAGCTGCGCCGCAGCCCGATCACCAGGCCAGCCACGAGTGCCACGGCCAGCCCGACCGCCAGCACCAGCAGGGCGAGTTCGCGGATTTCACCGACCCGGCGTTGCTGTGCGTCCAGCTCGCTGGCCTGGCTCAGGTACTGCTGCTGGGCCGCGACGATCTTGCCATGCAAGGCCTCCATCTGTTGGGGAAATTCCGGATCGTTCGCCTGAGCCTGCCACACTTCCTGGGCCTTCGTCTGCCGCTCTTCCAACTGGGCGAGCTGCGTCTGGAACTCCACCTGCACCTTCTGCACTTCTTGCTGCATGAAATCGATCGTCTTCTGCGACGATTGGCCGATCGTCACCAGCAGCCGGTCGGCGTCCTCACGGAACTTTTGCCGGAACTCATTGGGGTTCTGCTCGGCGAAGCGGCGCCAGCCCTGCGTGCCCAGGAGCAGGTCCAGTGCTTCCCTGGCCTTGGGATGCGGCTGGAGGAGGAAGTCGGCGTATTCCAGGTCTTCCGGTCGGCGCACCTCCGTCGTGAGATAGAAATGTGCCGGCATGCTGCGTGCGGTCTTCTCATCAGCCAGCTTCAGCACGCTCGTGTCCACCACGGCCACCATCACGATCGCGGGCGCCGGCTGCTCGTTCTCGTTAGCGGCGCGAACAGTCAGCGCCACCCTGTCCCCGGGAATGTATTGCTTGCGCTCCGGCTGAACACGCAAGTCCAGACGCTCCGCCGGCAGCCGATACAGGAGGCGCTCGGCGACGGGCAGCAACGTCCGGTGATTGCCGTCGCCGTTCTGCTCCACGAACACGGTGACGCGATAGACGCCACCGCTGTCCTGAGTCGGCTTCAGCGTCACTTCCGTGGCCGTGCCCTTCTTGGCCGCAACCGACTGATGATCCATCAGCCGGCCCCGGCAATAGGCACCCACGAGCAGGTTGCGGTCCGCCTCGGCACTGCGCACCACGACCCGAATCGGCTCCCGGGCAGCAACCACGCCCTCGGGGATGCTTAGCACCACGCCCTCGCTGCGCACGCGCGGCAGCTCATGACGGCTAGCGATGCCGGCGGGCTCCTCGATCTTCAATTCATAAGTGCGACCGGCGATGGGTGTGAATTCAAACTGTCCCATCCCCTGATTGACGCCGGGATGTTCCGCATCGTTCAGGGTGTGGACGCCCTCGGCTACCACTTGGCCCGCGCCATCGACAAGGCGTCCCTTTAGCTCTGCGGGCTTGCCCAGGGTGGTTCGGACCTGGAAATAGACCCGGTTGGACACGCCGGCCACCAGATCGCCGCCTTCGGGAAAGAAATCGACGTTCAGCTTTTTCACCACGATGGGAATCGGCCGAACGATAGTCTCAACGCTGCCGCCGTCGTCAAACATCACCGACAGCGTGGCCTCGCCGCGCTCGATGACGGCCGGCAGCTTGAAGCGGACATTCACGGCCCCCTTCGCATCGGTGCGCAGACCCAGGGGACGCCGGCCTTCCTTGCCATCGGCGCCGTACCACCTGCCGTCGATCTGCATCGTGGCCGTTACCGGCCGATCGGCTACGGCGCTGCCGCCCTCGGCGCGGGCGACGCGGCAGGCTGCCAGGACCTCTTCGCCGGGGCCATAGGATTTCCGGCTGAAATCCAGCTCCTTGTTGAGCCGGGGTTTCTCGTACTGGTTGACGAGGAACTTGCGCTGTTGCGGCGGAAAGCGATTGTTGAGTTCGCGGACAGTCAACGTGTACTCGCCGCCGGGCGCATCGGGGAGAATCGCGTAGTCGCCGATGCCCAGACCGCGTACCGGCTTATGATCCGGTCCCAAGAGGGGCGTTCGACTCTTGCCGCGTTCGTCCACGGGCTCGCTGATGCCAGTAAGCTGGAAAACCTCTTCTCCGCTCGGGCTAGTGACCGTGTACGCCAGGTGCAAGGGTTCCTCCGCCGGCTTGAGGCTAAAGCGCTCCAACGTCAGCGAGCGGAAGTGGACGGTCTCGGCCGGCTGGTACATCGGCTTGTCGGTGGTCAGGTGCGTGACATAGAGTGGCGTAGCCAACGACAGCTGTTCGCAGACCACGCCTTGCGGCCCGCCCTCGCGCTGGGCCACGATCTCCAGCGACAGCTTGTTCGCAGGCTTCAACGGCAGCGTGGGCGGCAGCGTGAGCCGGTAATCGCCCGGGGTCTGGCTCTTGGTCTCATAGACGACCTCGTGTGTCTGCGTCAAGACACGGGCGGCAAGCTGGGCCGGCACCGGTTGGTTATTGAGGTTCCTGGTCTGGATGCGGTATTCGTTGGGAGCGCCGGCCTGGAGCGTTTCGGGCCCGGAGACGATCACGTTGAGCTGGCGGTCGCGAATCGTTCGGTCGAGGTCCGCCATCTTGGTATTGTGCCGCTGCCAGAGTTCCTGCGCCTGCTTCTGGGTGTCCTGGATCTCCTGGAGTGCTTTCTCCTGGATTGCCCGCTGATCGGCCGTGGCGCGTCCGGCGTCGGCTTGCAAGTGCTGGTACTCCGCCTCGGCCACGAGCAGCTGTTGTTGCTGCCGCAGGTAGTGCACGCCCCACAGAGCACCGGGAACGCCGCCGCCGACCAGGACCAGCAACAGGCTGGCAGCGAGGGCCCAACGGCTCCAGGTGCGCGACAGAGCGGGATTGCTTCCGCCGCGTGCTTCCGCTTGCGGCAAAGTCAGCGTGGCCGGTGGATTCTGGAAGCGGACTTCCGGAAACGTCGACTTGGCCGCGACAGCCAGCAGCCGTTGTTGCCCTTGAGCCCGTGCGAAGGCGGCCTGGCAGACGCCACAATGGCCTAAATGTTCTTGGAACTCTCCGCCGTCGCTGGCGTCTAAAAGGTCGTAGAGGTAATCCAGCATTACCGCTTGATAGTCTGCACAACTCTTCATAAGTGTCTCCAGTCCGCGGATGGCCGACGTCCGTAGATTGCAGATTTGAGATTGCAGATTGCAGATTGCAGGATATGAGACCTGCCTTTCGATCTGCAATCTGCAATCTCAAATCTGCAATCTGAACTCAAGCGCTCGGTAGTTCTTACGCCAGTACCTTGCGAAGTTTCTGCAAAGCGCTGCGCATCTGCGTCTTGACCGTACCGACGGGGCGATGGTGTAATTCGGCGATCTGCTCGTAGGTCAGCTCGCCGTTTTGGCGCAAGAGAAAGACCTCTTTCTCTTCCGGCCGAAGCTCCAGTCGACGCCGCCGTCCGCTCGGGCGATGCCGGAGACGTGCTTGCCGAGATTGCGTTCCAGCGACGGCGACCAGGGCACGAGTTGGAAGCCGAGCCCGTCATCGATCATGGCGAAGCG
>JBGQLF010001272.1:0-3544 GCA_041499985.1 Gemmataceae bacterium | reverse complement strand
CTAGCTGGCGCAGATTGCCGGGCCACGGAAACGCTTCGAGGGCTGCCATCGCATCCAAGCTGATATCAAATAAGTCTTTGTGGAATTTCCTGTTAAAGCGAGCGGCCATGCCGCGGACCAAGGGGGCGATATCCTGCACCCGCTCCCGCAGCGGCGGCAAATGGAACGACATGACGTTGAGGCGGTAGTAAAGATCGCGGCGGAACTTGCCCCGCTCGACCGCTTCTTCCAGGTTCCAGTTGCTGGCCACGATCATGCGGGCGGTGCAGATTTGCGTCTCATTGCTGCCGACCGCCTCGTATTCGCCGGTCTCAATGACGCGGAGTAGGTTCGCCTGCTGATCCAAGCCCAGGGCATCGATTTCGTCCAGCAGCAGCGTGCCGTTGCCGGCGGCGGCGAATTTACCCACTTTCGGCCGATCCGCGCCGGTGAAGGCACCTTTGGTATGGCCAAAGAACTCGCTCTCGACCAGGTTCGCCGCCAAGGCGCCACAGGGCACTACCAGAAAGCGATGATTCTTGCGCGGGGAACATTCGTGAATCAGCCGGGCTAAGAACGTCTTGCCGGTGCCGGTTTCGCCGGTCAGCAATACGGTTACGTCATGCGACGACGCCAAAGAAATGCGCTCGACGAGCGGCAGCAGCGAGGGCGTATAGCACAACAGATTGCGGCCAATCGCGTCTTCGAGTGTTTCTTCTTCCGGCTCCAGAAACGGTCGGCCGCGCCCCAGACGGTCCTTGACGATCTCCACCAGGAGACCGGCGTCCGCAGGCCAGTGCAAGCGCCCGGCCACGTAGGGGTCCAGGCACGCGAGGTAGCTCGACGCCGGTGACAACAGGTTGTTGGCCAAGGCAGGGGGCCCCATTCCCAGGTTGTCGCCATTTTCGACTCGGCCATCAGCCGTCTCGACTACCAAGATCACGGAAGGCAGTTTTTGTAAGTAAATCTCTTGCACCAAGCGCATAATTTGCTCGGCATCCGCGGCCGAGGTGGCGGCTAACAACACCAAGCCATCGGTGTCATGCCCTAAATGCTCGCGAATGGCCTCATATTTGCACAGAAAGGCTGACTGACCCAGAGTCTTCTTGAGGTGGGTCTGGATAATCGTGGCAAAGCGTTGATCATCTGCAACCAATGCGAGACGGCTGCCTGGCATCTCCCGATTCTCCCCTTATCGCCGTCCGCCGTCCGCTCCACTCCGAGCAGGCGGTGGGCAGCGTGGTTTTCCGGGGGCCGTTCTGGTTGAGGGAGGCGATCCATCCAGCCGCGGCCCGCGGTCCGTTTCTACGGTTGCCGAGCACGACCCCCTACAAGAGAGGTCAGGAAGTGGCGGCCGGAGTTCCGGTCCCCAACAGGAGGGCCGGAAGTGCCAGCCGGCTCACCCCCATGATCGCAAGGGGTGCGTCGGACCGTTTGTGTTCATCTCAACGGGATTGCGTACAAGCGGCACCGGCCCGCTCATACTGCGGACAGCGTGGTCACGCAAACCGAATCCGTTCGACAGGCCGCTTCCATGCGAAGTGAGAAGAAGCTGAGACGTCCTTGTCACGCATCGAGAAAGGGCAAGGGAAAGTAGCGACTCCTGAGTTGCTCACACATCGATCCTGATCCCGAGGGAAATCCCTCGTGAGCGCCGCTGTCCCTCCCTGGGGAGTGTCTTTCTGACGCTGGTGAAAGCACGCGAGGGGCAGACGGGGCCACCCGCGAGCATCCCCGATTGCGGGGAAACCGACCATTCCTTGCGGGCCTCCTACACCGCACCGCACCGCACCGCATCGCAGAGGCCGGCAAACTGGGCCAACCCCGGCAAAGATCAACAATTTAGGCTATGCGAAGCCCCTTGTCAAGGAATTCTCGGCAACCTAGGCTGTTATTTCGCAAATCCTTAACCGAACATGCCTTGGCTTCCCCAGATCCCCTCTTCTCCCTGCCCCGCCTCGGCGACACGTGCCGCAGCTGCCGGTGCTGTCGCCCATGCGAAGCCGTTGGCGCCAGCTTCGCGTCAGGCACAGCACTCCCGTCCCCCCTCCTGAGGAACCCAGGGCAGACCCTTCTGCTGTCCCAGACCCGTTCCGTTCAGGTGTGGCTGGAACTCTTGCCACACCGCGACCTTCGAGCTTCACGGAAAGACTGAGGTCCTGGTGCTCGAGCGAGCGCTAACCCCCGCTCCTACAAAAGCACCACGCCAAGTCTTTCCGGAAACACTTAATCCTAGTCCATACTTGCGCTGCGTGCGAGCGCAAAGTACAATCTGGCGAATTTGAGTTCCTGGATGCGTCTGCCGCGTGGGGCAGACCTTCCTGTCTGCCTGTCCGAACGGAGGCAGACAAGCATGTCTGTCCGCCGCGCTCTGGGTGGTACTGCCGCCGGAACACGTTTAACCCCGCGCCACGGGATTGTCCGGTTCGTGGGGTTCCTCCACCGGCTCCGGATGTTTGGCGCAACCGTTTACCTCCGGCAGGAAGAGCAGCTGCGTTTCCAGGAGCGACTGGGCGATGTCTCGGATCTGGCGGCGCTGACGGCGTGACAGCAACCGAAGTCGTTTGTACGCATCTTCTTCCGAAATCCCCAGGCGCTCCACCAGCACTCCCTTGGCCCGCTCGATGACAATGCGATCGGTCAGGCGCTGCTGGAGCCGGACCACCTGAAGTCGCCAGTGCGCCTGCCGTCGTTGGCCGGCCCAGGCTCCGAGCAGCGCCAACCACAGACTATCGACATCCACGTTGGGTCGCACAAAGAGCAGCGGGTGCAGCTCCGCCAGGGGGAGCCGGCGTTTGGCCGAGTCGACTTCGGTGACCAGAACTATGCCCAGCCCCAGGTCGAGAATCTCGGCCGTCCAGGCCTCTTCGGGCCAGGCCCGCTCGTGAATCACGAGTACGTTGAGCAACTCCGGCACCAACTTGCGCATGGCGGCGGCGAAATCCGGCTGAAAGCAGGACACACCGAGGAGCCGCAGGCTGCTTCCCGGGCGCTCTTCCAGCTGCCGGAGCAGGGCGTGCAACCCTCCGGCGCTGTCCCCGCGTTTGTCGTCCACCAACCACACCCGCATGGTCGTTCCTCACAAGGGTTGGGCACGCCTTCGGCCGCTGAGCCGGCGGGTCGAGCTCCATCCAAACCCCGGGCAGACAGGAACGATCCTGTTCCGAAAGCGTTCGCCAAGCACTCACTGTTGTCTAGCTTACAATCCCTGCCGGGGAGCAACCCCAGCGTTTTTTTGTCCCCCCCCTCCCCCGACGGGGCCGCCAACCCGGCCGCAGCTGCGGATCTTGGCCGCCACATTTGGCATGCAGTTTGCTAACTCTCCCAGTCATGTGAACTCCATTTCCGGTCGTCACCGCATTCGACCCGGCGGAAGAAAGCTTCCCGCCGCGGTGTCGCGCTGGAGTCCGAGGCTAAGAGGGGGTTTCACACCCGCCAGAGGTGCTAAAGAGAGAGCACCACAGGCGGGTGTGAAAACCCATACAAACGGAATCCAGCCCCAGGCGCCCCACGGAGACCAAGTTTAGCGCCCACCAGCGGAGCGGCCGAAGTCGTTGCCGGAAGT
>JBGQLF010001271.1:0-3546 GCA_041499985.1 Gemmataceae bacterium | reverse complement strand
CTTGCCCGCTTCGTTGAGCATGGTGCGCATGTAGGCCGGCAAGTCCGCCTTGGCCGGGTTGTCGCCCCCGGGCAGCCACAGCGTCTCCAACTCTTGCAGGCGCTTGAGCCGGTCGCGGATAGTGCGGTAATTGGTCAGGGTACCGCCCAGCCAGCGCTCGTTCACGAAGGGCATGCCGCAGCGTGCCGCCTCGCGCTCGATGGTTTCCTTGGCTTGCCGCTTGGTACCAACGAAGAGCACCAGCTTCCCCTCGCTAGCCAGCTTCGCCAGATAGCGGTAGGCGCGCAAGAGACCGCGAACGGTTTCCCGCAGGTCGATGATGTGGATGAGATTGCGTTTGCCGTAGATATACGGCCGCATCTTCGGGTTCCAACGGCTGGCCCGGTGTCCAAAATGGACCCCGGCGTCGATCAAGTCCTTTACCTGGACAATGGCCACGCACTGCCCTCCTGTCCCCAGGCGGGAGAATCCGGTTGGTAAACACCAAAAACGACACGTGCCTCGCAGCTCATTGTAGAGCTCCCTCTGTACAGGGTGAAGAGGTTCATCGTAG
This sequence comes from Gemmataceae bacterium, assembly GCA_041499985.1. Classification (GTDB taxonomy): domain Bacteria; phylum Planctomycetota; class Planctomycetia; order Gemmatales; family Gemmataceae; genus JBGQLF01. Next base: position 2,993 of record JBGQLF010001271.1, on the reverse strand, counting down.
CACGCCCCGCCAAAATGGTCAAAGGGTTTTGCTGCGAAATTGACCGCGGCGGATTGGCGCTGGCCACTTGGCTTGCCATCTGCAATCTCAAATCAACGGAAAGGGCCTCGATTTCTTCGAGGCCCTTCACCAGCCATTTTCTTCGTGTCCAGGGCGGCTCTGCGATCACCTCGGGTTCGCGTCGGTCAAGTACGCGCTGGCATCCTCGCGGTGACTGAGCAACGGATCGATCGCGTCCAGATCGCGGAACACGCTCGAGTCGTTCCGCAGCTTGGTGTGCAACGGATCGGACTGCGTGATCGTGTTCGAGTGTTGTGGCAGCATCTGGAAATACTGATCGAGAGCGGCTGGCGTCTGGGCGTGGGAGGACGCCAGCGACGTATTGAGGAACAGGGGATCGTCCAGGCGTGCGCCAGGCGCCGTGTTGAGGGACAGTGGATCGGCCAGGGGTACGCCGAGTTCCGCGTCCTGCATGGCCAACAGTTGTTGTCCCAGGGCGGGATCGCTCACGGCGCCGGTTGGCGCACGTTCCGAACTGTTCAGGAAGCGCAGGTGGAGCGGCAGGCCGTGGTTGACAAGCTTCACGCCTAGCTGGTTGAGGAAGTTCCCGCTGCCGTCGCCGCCGAGGTCGCCGAGGTTGCCGAGGTCGCTGCTCCGATCGAGGAGGAAAGTGAAGCCCAGCTGCGGGCCGCCCGGCTTATACGGGTCATACGTGACCTGGGACGCGAAATTGAGCAGGTTCATGCCGAGGATGCCGTCGATGCCATCGCCCACGTCGAGCACGAACACCGGCACGTCGGTAAACACCAGCTGGCCGCCGTCGGCGCGCGGCACGACAATCTTGTCCACGGTGTAGCCCGGTATGTCCTCGTCGCCACCGACGCCTGAAACCGTGATGGTGGTGTCTGGATTATTTAGATCCAAGCCCAAGGAGAGGGCGGTCGCCGTAGAAATGACACTCAGCTGGGCGCCGGTGTCGAACAAGAAGGATTGCTGATTCGCACTCTTGCTCCCCGTGGCCACCTGAATGCCGTTCACGATGGGGTTGAACCCTTCGGTGATGTCGTTGCCCGGATTGAGATGGTTATCCCCGCCGTAGAAGCTGGTATTCACATAGACTGGATCGGTGGTCTGTGCATTGCCCGTCAGTCTAACCCCCGGCGACACAAAGTGGATATCCGGCATCGGAAGAGTGAAGTCGGTCCCGTCACCGAATAGATCCCCGAAGTCCACCTCGTAGCCCTGCATGTCGACGAAGGCGGCGTAGCCATTGGGATGGCCCGGACCGGGGACGAGGATCGGCGTGCCCGTGATAGTGGGTAGGTTGGGGCTGCCGTCCGGGGTGCCGAGGAAGGCTCGAATATTCGGCGCCTGGGCGCTGTTGGCGGTGAACGTGCCGCCGAAGGTCGGGAAGCCGAAGTCATCGAAGGCGAGCGAGATGGCGTGCATGCCATCAGCCTGGATCGTGGCCGGCACGGAGACATCGCCAGTGATACTGCCGCCGATCCCCTGGGCGGCGGCACCCCCGGGCACTTTAACCGGGATGGGAAGGTTCCCGGACTCTCCCAGAAGGCCGGCGAGCTCCGGGTCCTCGGGGCCGAAGGTGACCGCCGAGGCACCGGTGTCAAAGACGCCAAAGTCCTGGTAGTATGAGGCTGAACCAGCAGTGCCGTACGACTGGACGGTGTTGATTTGATCGCCAAACTGGTCGATCGTGGGGTCGAGCGGAATGGTCAGTGTACCTCCGGCGAGCACGAGCCGGTCTTCCAAAAGCTCCAGGTAAAGAATTGCGAGGCGCCGCCTGGGAAGGGAACGACGAAGCATGAACGCCACCTCCTAAGTCACCCGAGATTCTTCCTCTCAGCCGTCGTCTAATAGACAGGGATAAGGCAGCGGGTCCTCCTGATGTAGGAGCCCACACCAGGGCGATAGGCGGCTTTACTGTAACTTTCCCCAAGGGTCTGGGCAAGAAAATATTTCTCTAGGACAACCATTTCGCGCGTGCCGGACAAGCTGAGCTCCGACTGGGGGGAGCGGCATGCCCTCATGCGGGCTCAACAGCCCGGTTGTGCACGGGCGGACTGGGTTCGTTACTGCGAAGCGACGCTGCTGAACCAGGGCGAATGTCTTCTGGATTTTCATATGTTTATCCTTGACAGCCCTCCCACTCGTGCTTATAGTTCCCACAGCAGGCATGGATGGTGCTCAGGGCAATACCCCCTACCTCTTGCATACCCTGGTCCTTTGGTTTCCTCCCGTCCGCCTAAGTCGCTGTCGAGCGGTTAGCAACGAATCGTCGGCGTTGGACTGTCCGTGTTCTCCGCAGGTGCTCAACCTCCCATCGACGGGATCCGCAAGGTCCTGAGGGCGTGAGGGTCTGTCGCGGAGTTAAAGGACAATCATAGTGAGCTGCGCGCGGGCCGCGGACTGCGCGCCGGGCCACTTTGTCCCTGCGACTCCAAGATCATTCCGCACGATCGGTGGGTCAGCCGCTGCGATCGCCTTGCCAACCCTCGCCAGACCTTTTCGTTCCACGTGGATCCGTAAGGCTTGGCACCGCAGTGCCTCCGGCTGCGCCAAGGCCCCGGATCCGGAGCGGGACTGACTCGCAACTTTCGTCTGGGAGATACCGACTATGAAATGCCAGTTGAATCTCGAACAATTCGAAGAACGCTCCACTCCTTCCGCTTCGGTGACCCTCAGTGCCGCCGGGGTCTTGACCGTGCGCGCCGATGACCGAGGCGATCGCATCATCGTCCAGCAACCCTCCGCCGCGGATGTCCAGGTGGTGGTCGTGAGTGAGGCTGCGAAGACTTACGATTTCAACGCGGCCCAGGTGACCAGCATCTCGTTTCAAGGGGGCCTGGGCAGTGATTACTTCGCCAATCTCACGGCGATTTCCTCGGTGCAGCAGGCAGGCAATGGCAGCGGAACGACGTTTTTGCAAGGCGGGACGGGCAATGATACCCTCGTGGGCGGAAATAACTCCGAGG
>JBGQLF010001270.1:0-3556 GCA_041499985.1 Gemmataceae bacterium | reverse complement strand
GTTGGCTGTGGCTGGAATGGGTTTTTGCCATCCCGGGGTACAAGGCGGCCTTTGCAAAACTCGCGCGCCCCTTCCGCTCCCTGCTGCTCCACGCCCTTGCTCCCGCTGCTTGAGTCACCGAAATGGTCAGAAGTCGAACTCTGCCGTTGTCCAAATACCAGACCGAATCCATGCTTCGGTTTGCGGGTGAAGTCGTTGCGCGCCATAAAGCTCGCGTCGTGTACGGATCATTGGGTTGAACCACGGGGGACGGCAGCGTGTCGTTCCAAGAATAAGATGAAAGGGACTCATGGATTGCGTCGCCGCAAAAAGACAGCGAAACAGGCGATCCACGGAAGGACACGGAAGGCCGACGCTGGCTCGTGTTTACCGAGATGGCGATTTTCGAGCTTGCCAAGTGACGCACGAGGTTGAACCGTGGAAGCCGTGATCTGCATTGGGTTGCAAGGGGCGGGCAAATCGACGTCTTACCGTCAACGGTTCTTTGCCACGCACCTGCTGATCCGAACGTCGCAAAGATGGGGAGTCCTCCGCTGTGAGTGACCGAGTGCATTACCCTCCCAACCTGATTTTATCAGTGGGTACGCAGGTCGTGACACTGGTGGACATCCCCGGCTCGGCTGGACTCGTCCTCCATCCGCGCGGGACGGTCGGTGTCATCGTGAAGTCGCCCACCGACCACGAACACTCGTACCGAGTTCGCTTCCCGGACGGCTTCGAGGCACCGCTCAAGCAGAGCGAAGTCACGATGCTGGCCCGGTTCAAGGAGGGAGAGATCGGCGACAGCACCCACGCCGTTGCCCACGCGGACCTGTACCAGCGTGTCATCTACCGCTGTGTGATCGGCTCGCAGGCTTATGGCCTCGCGGACACTGCGTCCGATGTGGACCGCCGAGGGATCTACCTGCCGACCGCTGACCTGCACTGGTCGCTCTACGGCGTCCCGGAGCAACTGGAAAACCACGAGACGCAGGAAGCGTACTGGGAGCTTCAGAAGTTCCTCGTGCTGGCGCTCAAGGCCAACCCGAACGTGCTGGAGTGCCTCTACACGCCGCGGGTCGAGAAGGCGACCCCGCTGGCCGAGGAATTGCTCGCCCTGAAGTCGATCTTCCTCTCGCGCATGGTGTACCAGACGTACAACGGATACGTTATGTCGCAGTTCAAGAAGATGCAGGCCGATCTCCGCAACCACGGGAAGGTCAAGTGGAAGCACGTCATGCACCTCATTCGTCTCTTGTTGTCCGGGATCGGCGTGCTCCGCAACGGCTCCGTGCCCGTCAGGGTGGACGCGCACCGCGACCGGCTCTTGGCCATCCGGCGCGGGGAAGTGCCGTGGGAGGACGTGGAGAACTGGCGGCTCAGCCTGCACCAAGAGTTCAACGCGGCGTTCGAGACCACGAGGCTGCCGGAACGCCCGGACTACGAACGCGCCAATGCGTTCCTCATCAGCGCCCGGCGTCGGGCCTTATCGGAGGAATTGCCATGATCCCGACGCCCCTGCTGAAGAAACAGGTCGAGGGGCATCCGTACCCGCTGATTTTCGCCACAATCAGCGGGGCGCATCTGTACGGTTTTCCGTCGCCGGATTCGGACTTTGACCTGCGCGGCGTCCACGTGCTGCCGCTGAAGGAGGTCGTCGGCCTCCAGACTGGAGCTGAAACCATCGAGAAATCCGGCGTTCACGACGGCGTCGAGATCGACTTGGTGACGCACGATGCCAAGAAGTTCTTCGGCCTGCTGCTCAAGAAGAATGGCTACGTGCTGGAGCAGGTGTTGTCCCCGCTGGTTGTCCATACGACGCCGGAACACGCCGAATTGAAGGAGATCGCGGCCAAGTGCGTCACCCGGCACCACGCCCACCATTACCTCGGCTTCGCGGAAACCCAGTGGCAACTCTTCGAGAAGGAGAATCCGCCTCGGGTCAAACCGCTCCTGTATGTGTATCGAGTGCTCCTGACCGGCATCCACCTGATGCAGACCGGCGCGGTGGAGGCCAATCTGGTTCGGCTCAACGAGACAGCGAGGTTGCCGTACCTCGACGAACTGATCCAAAGGAAGGTCACCGGCGCGGAAAAGGAGCGGCTGACCGAGGCGGACCTCGACTTCTATCGTGGGGAATACGTCCGTCTACGCAAGAAGCTCCAGCAGGCACACGAGGCGAGCGACCTGCCGGAAGCGCCACGCGCGGGCGCAGCACTGCATGATATGTTGGTGAGACTCCGGCTGTCGGAGCGAACCGAAGGTGGCAGCCGATGATCCTCCTGATGTGGCTCATTTCCCTGCTGTTGTTGTTCTTGGGTGGTTGGATCACCATTGCCAACTGGATCATTCCTTTGCGTCCGAAGGGAGGCACGTTAATCCCTATTATCGGCGGCGTATTCGTGGCGATTGCATTCGCAACAGTCCCACTTGAGGTCTTGCACAGTTTTTGGTGGGTGCCGTTGATCGTGGACTTAGGATGCGTACCGTTGCTGGTGTTGACGGGGAGCTACTTGGCTTGGCGAGCTTTCGCTAAACGGGACGAAGATCAACAATCTTGATTGCTCATGAGAATCTCGATCCCCAACCTGTTCCTCGTCGTCCTTATCGTGGCTACCTCTTTTTGGTCTCTTCCGGCTTCTCAATCTTGTCGCCGCGTTGCTCCCAGGCCCAGCGGAACAGCTTACGGGCATCCTCATAGCGGCCATCGCCGTTGGTCGATCCGAGCACGACGACGATGAGGTGATCGGCTCCCTGATGGGCGCTGGCGACCAGGCAGGCACCGGCCGCGTTCGTCGTTCCGGTTTTGACGCCGTCGCAGCTGGCCTCCTCCAGCAGTCGGTTGGTGCTTTTCCACGTGACGCGGCGCTTCGTGTCCGCCTCCGCGAGCACCTCGCATTCGTGAACCCGCGTCTTGACGTACGCGCGGAATGGCGTGTTCTGCATGGCGTGCCAGGTTAGCACGGCCAGATCGCGCGCGCTCGCCTGGTTGCGTGCCAGGCCGTTGGGGTCCAGGAAGTTTGTCTGGGCCAGCTTCAGGCTCTTCGCCTGCCGGTTCATCTCGGCGACAAACAGCTGGACGCCATCTTCTGGGGCCGGCTCGCCGGATTGCAGGCGGGGACCAAAGTGTTCGGCCAAGGCGACGGCGGCGTCATTGCCCGACGGCAAAAGCAATCCGTACAACAGCTCGCGGACGGGTAGGCGTTCCCCGATCTTCAGGCGACAGGAACTGCCCCGCGTGGCGGCTGCACGCTCCGAGAAGTGGATTTCCTCGTCGAGCAACTTGGGGTTCTTGTCCGCCCGTTGCAGGAGGATCCAGGCAGTCATGATCTTGGTGGTGCTGGCGATGGGTCGGGCCTCGGCATCGTGGAAGCCCCATAGCGGTTTGCCGGTTTTGCCGTCGACGATAGCCCACGCCTTGGCCGCGATATCGGCGGGTGGGGCAGCGACAACCTGAGCGTTGGCTCCGGGGTAAACGGCCTCGACTAGGATCGCCGGCGGCAGTCGCTGCTCGGACTGCGCGGCCGGGCCGATCAGGAGCAGAGCCCAGAGGGCGACGACCGCCAGTGCCGCCGCG
>JBGQLF010001269.1:0-3563 GCA_041499985.1 Gemmataceae bacterium | reverse complement strand
GCGACATCATCCCGTCGGCCGCTTTCCTCGCCCTGTTCTTCCTAAGCGTACAATTCTTGACAAACAGAGGAGTGACCCCATCCTGCGCGTGGCGCGGGGTGAGGTGCGCTACACCCGAATAATTATAAGCAGCCGGTGGCCGGCCACCAAGATGGGGTGGTGGGAAACCGGGGCTCGGTGCAAGGGCGGGTGCGGCTGCTATACGGAGGCGCAGCGAGTTTTTCCCAGCACAATTGAAGATAAAAAGAGACTCTATGGGGCATAGCATGAGCGCAAGTGGAGGATTTCCCTGACCCGGAGAAGCGCAAGCAGGAGTTGTCCAGCAGTTCAAGCCGTTACGGGGCCGCCGCGCCGACACCGACGATGATGGTTGACGGTAGCGGTGTCAGATGGAACCGTTCGGTCATCAAGGTTGTCAACGGCTCACGATACCTGGGCAGGTTATCCAGCACCTCCGCCACGGCTCTCTGCATCTCCTCGAACGCCGGATGCCACTTCTGCAAGGCTTCCTTCCTCAGAAACTTCCATAACCGTTCGATCAAGTTCAGATTCGGCGAGTACGCCGGCAGATGCTTCAGGTCAAACGTCACCCCGGTTGCCTGCCGCGTCTGCTCGATCCACGCCTTGAGCACCTTAGCGTGCTGATAGCGCGCGTTATCCAAGTAGATCCGGAAGTACTTCGTTTCTGGATGCTTGCTCATCATCAAGGTGAACAGCTCGATCACACTTTGAGCGTTCAGGTTCTTGTCCGTAGAGCGGCGGTCTAAATACTCCTGATCCTCGGGGCAATACGCGCCCAGGATGTTCAGCCGCTTCCTCGCGCCGCCGACGCCGACTTCGAACCGCTGTCCTGCCAGCAACCAGCAGTAGAACACCACTTCCAGCCCATACAACGGATGCACGCCGTCGACGAAATAGCGCCGCCAAGCTGCGCTGCGAACTTTCTCCTTGTCTTGCTCATAGTCCTGGATGAACTCCTTCTGCTTGTCCTGGTCGGCCTTGAACAGGAAGGCGCTGACCTTGTGGAAGGAACAGCCCCACCGCTTGAGCAACTTGCGCATCCCGCTGGCAGAGAACCTCCGACCGAAGGTTTTCTCGACCCAAGCGCACACCTGGGCAGCACAGTGGAAGCGTCCCGTGGCAACTTCCTGCTTGAGTTGGTCGACTTGGGCCGAAGTCAGTCAGCCGGGATCGCCTTGGTACGCGAGGGAGCAGAGAGCCGCGAGACCCTCCGCCTGGAAGAGCGCGACCCAATTCTTAACGGTACGAGGGCAGACATCGAGCAAGTCGCCGACTTCTGCGGCCGCATAGCCCTTGTTCAACCACAGCAGCGCCGACAGTCGCTTGTGAATCCGCGCATCTTTCTCCTTACGACGGAGTTTTGCGATCTTCTTGCGCAACAGGGTATCCAGCGAAAACCCGTCTGTGGCCTGTGCCATTGGTGTTTCTCCTCATCTGGCTTGGCTGCTCGGGACGCAACCTCTATTCTGAGGAAAAACCTGAGGAGCGGCAGTATAGTAGGGTAGGAGCAGGGCGCGGTGCCTAATGGCCCGTTTCCCGGCTCGCCGGGTCAAGCAAAAAAGGAGCGAAAGTGGTTAATAAGTGTCCGTCCGGCCAACCGCGTGGCTGCCTGGGCGAGGGTGCGACGGTCCGGGAAGTGGCTCGACTCCCAGACAAGCGGCGTGACACCATGTAATTGGACCGTGCCTTCCAATGAACATCCTGGGCCATCCACCTACACTCCACTGTTCCAAGGGTGCCATGAGGGATCAAGAAACCAGTCGAGACGTTCGAGCCGCTCCGCCCCCTGCCTCACCGGCTACCACTAAAATCCTGCTGAGAGACTATGCCAAGGCAGTTCTTGGCTGTATTGGAGCAGTGGTTGTTGGGGTCATCTTTGGGGTCGGGCCGTTTTTCTTGATGATGTTTGTTTTTGCACACTCCATGTATGTTTTCATGTTCATGTCCCTCGCAGCAATGGCTGGGCTGCCTGGCGCCATAGCTGGGGGCATTGTCTGGGCGAAGCGAACACCAGCAACAGTTGCAAGATGGCGCCGCTGGGCGATAGCGTCTGTTGTTGTGGTCGTTATTGTTGTCCTGTTCTACTTGGGCCTTTTTGAAGTATTCAGGCCCCACCCTGGGGAAAGAGGCCTTTATCACGATTTGTAATGGCCCCTTCCTGGGCCAATGTCCACAGAGCGATGTCCAAGGCGTCGATCGCCAAGATCGTCGAGGTGTCCCGGACCGTTCTCCTCCACTTCATCCGGATCCGAAAGCTCGATGCAGAGGCTTCCAAGGGCCAGGCACCGAAGCGCCCTCCTTAAACAGTACCCCTGGCTTCGCACCGGCTCGTTACCGAACCCGCACGCAGGGATGGGGAACCGACCTGGACACTGGTCGGGATCGATGGATCACTCCATGACCACTCACCTGATGCGGCTTCGTGTCGCACGCCGATAATGGCCATTCCGTTTAACTCGCCGCCGCTGACCGACGCCGTCTTCTTCGATGCGATCGAGAGGATTCAGATTGGAGCATCCCGTCAGGGCAGCGACCGGATGGACGGGGTGACACACTGGTCCAGGAAGCCGAACTGTCATTGCCAGTCTACGGACCCGCTGTGCTTACAGCTGTTTCTCGGCAAAGGCTCGGCGTAGGGCTCTCCACCAAGCTGGGAACATGAGCCTTGTTTTTGGTGCCAAACCCCGGAGCGGACGCGACAGCCAGGCGTTGGCAGCGACACCCTGGCAATCGCTCTCCCGGCACGGTATGCTCCATCTGTTTCCGAGTGGAACCTGAAACCCAGGAGTTGTCCCAAGCATGTACCGTTCCTCGTCGATTGTCGCTGTGTCCCTGCTTCTCGTGAGCACGGCCCTGACCCTGACAGCAGTAGGCCAGAACAAGCAGCCGGCCGCGGATCGTGCCGACAAGGACTACGGCGCCGAACTGCCGCGTATTCCGCCCAAGGAGCCGGCCGAGGCGCTGAAGACGTTCCAGCTCCGTCCCGGTTTTCGCATCGAATTGGTTGCCGCCGAGCCGCTCATCCAGAGTCCGGTGGCACTCGACTTCGACGAAAACGGCCGGATGTTCGTCGTCGAGTATCCGGAATACAACCAGTACGCCAACAAAAACTTCAAAGGCCACGGCGTCGTCCGCATGTTGGAAGACACCGACGGCGACGGCCGATTCGATAAGAGTACGGTGTACGTCGACAAACTCGATTCTCCGGTGGCCGTCGCTTGTTACGACGGCGGTGTTTTTGTGGGCGCCGTGCCGAATGTCCTGTACTGCAAAGACACCAAGGGCGACGGGAAAGCCGGCACGCGCCGGCCGATCTTCACCGGCTTCAGCCGGGACGAGGCGGGCGAATCGATGATGAATTCGTTCCGTTGGGGCCTGGATAACCGCTTCCATATCGCGACCAGCGGGGCCGGTGGCAATGTCCGCCGAGCCGACCAGGGCGATGCCAAGCCTGTCTCCGTACGTGGTCAAGGGTTCCTCTTCGACCCGCGCAGCCTGACGTTTCAGGTGACCAGCGGCGGGGGCCAGCACGGCATGAGTCT
>JBGQLF010001268.1:0-3563 GCA_041499985.1 Gemmataceae bacterium | reverse complement strand
GACCAGTTGCTCAATGTACGCTTGGAGGCTCTGTCCTGCCTGATTCGCGCGCTCCCGCAGCGTCTTTTCCGCCTCCAGAGAGAGGTTGATGGTGACAGCCATGGGTTTCTCTGTCTCGGTGCTCGTAGCCATGCTCCTGTCCTACCAAGCCGGGTTGAGCGCCGCCAACAGCGCAAAACCCAGAACCAGGCTCGCTCTGACGGTACCCAGCCGTCTCAGCCCGCGTTTTGGGCCAGCCACTGTTCCCAGACGCCACGCAGCAGCCGCATCAGATTCGTGGCAAAGCGCTTCCCGTCGCACAGCGGCGAAGCCGCCATCTGCTCGCGCAACCGCGCCCGCAGCCCCGCCAGCCGTGGCAAGTCTCCCGCCAATGACTCCGCCAAGGCCACGTACTCTTCCAGACTGCGCGCGATCGTCTCGGTCAGCCCCACGTTCGACAAGTGGGTCAAGGAATGCCGGCTGGTAAACGTCTCCCCCGGCCAGGTCAGCACCGGCACCCCCATCCACAACGCCGCGCAGGTCGTCGTGCAGCCGCTGTAGGGAAACGGATCCAGCGCCAGATCGATGCCGTGATACTCCGCCAGCATCTCTCCATGGGGCGACCAGCCCCGACACTCCACACGGGCCGGATCGACCCCGTGACGGGCAAACTGCTCCCGCACGCGCCGCGTCAGCGCGGGATCGTCCCAGCCCCGGTACTTCAAGACCAGGCGCGACCGCGGCACTCGCTGTAAAATCTGGGCCCAGACGGCGATCACTGCGCGGGTGATTTTGGCTGGGTTGTTGAAACTGCCGAAGGTGACCTGCCCCGACGTCAGGGCCGGCAGAGCAGACACCGGGGGGGCATCAGGCGGTGGGTCATAGCAGAAAAAGCCGTCGGGCAGGCACAAGACCCGTTCACAGTAGTAGGCCTCGGCCTCCGGCGGGATCTCATGGCGGTCGGCCAGGATGTAGTCCATCGCCTGCAAACCGGTGGTGCCCATCCCGCCCCAGGTCAGCTGGATCGGGGCCGGCTTACGGGCAAACACGCCCAACCGGTTGCGCGCCGAGTGGCCGGACATGTCGAAGAGTAGGTCGATCTGGTCGGTGCGGATCTGCTCGGCCAGTCGATCGTCACTCCAGCCGGCCACGTCCCGCCAGGTTGACGCCGCCGCCTGGAAGCGCCGCGTCAGGTCATCGTGGAGCAACCGGTTGCTGTAACAGACGAGGTCCGCTTGCTGGGGGTCGAGGTGCTCCAGGACGCGAATCAAGAAATAGCCGATCGGATGGCGCCCGAGATCCGCGGACACGAAGCCCAGACGCAGTGGTCGCTGGGGAGCGCGGTCGTTGGGGTGGGGCCTCCAGGAAGAGCGCAGTTGGGCGGCATGCTGGCGTTCATACTCCGCATGGGCCTCGGCCAGTTCCTTCAAGGTGACGCCGGTGCGATAATGGAGGACAAGCAAGAGGTTACTATGCACCCTGGTCCAATCGGGCTGGAGGCGTCGCGCCTGCTGATAACAGGCGAGTGCTTCGTCGAGCTGTCCTTGCCCTTGCAGCACCGTGCCCAGGTTGTTGTGCGCCTCCGCAAAGTCGGGCTCCACGCACAGCGCCTGCTGATAGCAGGCCTGCGCCTCTGCCAGTTTCCCTTGGTCCTGGAGGACATCGCCCAGATTGACGCGCGCCTTGGCATGATCGGGCTTGAGGCGCAACGCCTGCTGCAAGTAGGCCTGCGCCTGTGCCAGCTGCCCCTGCTCGTAGAGGAAATTGCCCAGGTTGTAGTGCGCCTCGGCATACTCCGGCTTGAGGCGCACGGCTTGTTGATAGCACGCCAGCGCCTTCGCCCGTTGCCCTTGCTCCTCGAGAGCGGTTCCCAGATTGTTGTACGCTTCAGGATAGTGCGGCTTGAGGCGGAGCGCCTGCTCATAGCAGGCCCGCGCCTCGTCCAGCTTCCCCTGCGCCTTGAGGGCACCTCCCAGGTTGTAGTGCGCCTCGGCAAAGTCCGGCTTCAGGCGCAGCGCCTGGCGAATGTAAGTGCTGGCCCGTTCGTGCTGGCCTACTTGATCGGCGAGGACACCGAGCAGGTGCAGGGCATCGACCTGCTGGGGTTCCACCTGGAGGATGGCCCGATAGAGCTGCTCCGCCTGCTGCAATTGGCCCGCTTGATGCTGCTGCACCGCCAAGGTCAGCGCTTGCGCTACCGTCAGCATCGTTGTCTACCCCCTCTCCTGTCGTGCTTGCCGGACCGCGCTGTGCAGAAACGCTTCGAGCGCCCGCACGCCGGCCCCATTCTCGTAGAGCACCGCGTTCGCCTGCTGGATCTTTTCCCGGAGGTGTGCCCGGTAGGCTGGCTCGGTACCGAGGCGAACCGCCAACTGGATGTACTCCTCGGCGTCAGCCACGACACAATCGAGCATCTGCATCTGTTGGTAGAGTGCCAAGGCAATGCGGCCACGGAGGAACTGGGACGGCAGCGTCACAATCGGTACGCCGAAGGCCAAGCCTTCGTAACTGGTGTTGCCGCCGCCGAAATGAAGCGGATCGAGCAACACATCCATGAGGGCACTCAGGTTCAGAAACGCCGGCTTCGCTAGCCGGCCCAGGAAGACAACCCGCTCTGCCCCTCCACCCAGGGTCGTGGCAAAGCGCTGGCGTAGCGTCTCGGCCCAGGAAGAATCGTTGCCTTGCAGCAGGACCACCCAGCCCTGGGGGTCGCGCTGGAGGATCTCCCGGAGGATGGCATCGAATTCCGGGTGTAGTTTGAAGAGGCTCTGCGGACAGCCATACAGATGACCCTGCTCCGGCAGGCCGAAGGCTTGCCGTCCTCGCAAGGAGGTCGGCAGCACCGGGCGGTAGTAATAGACGGGGAGTGCCGGCAAGCGGACCAGAGTCTCGGTGTAGTGCTGCTCGGCCTCGGCGACTTCCAGCAGTTCGCTGCTGAGGAAGTAGTCGATGGTGTCGATGCCGGTGGTCAGCGGATGGCCCCAGAGCACGCATTGCACCGGCGCCAAGCGGGAAAAGGCCAGCGAGTAGCTGAGTTTTTCCATGCCGATATCGGCATACACCAACACATCCAGCTCGTGCGCGGCCAGCTGCTGCCGCGCGGCCGCCAGGTTGAGGGGCAACTCCACGTAGGCGTCGGCGTGCGCCTGGAGGAACTGGGCGGTGGCATCGCGGGCGCGTCCCAAGGAGAAGACGGTGACGGCGAAGGCCTCGCGTGCCAGATGGGCGATGGTGCCACGGAACAGCTCGCCGATGGTGTGGTTGCGAAAATGCTGAGAGACGAAGCCGACCTGGATGCGGACCTCCCCAGTCCGGCGCCCGCTCACTCGCCGGCCAGAGAGTTCGGGCGGCGCGACACAGAAGCGGGCCAGGTCGCGTTGGATGTCTCGGTCATTCAATCCCTGGTAGGCCAGGTAGAAGAGGGGGCGGACGGGCTCCTTCGTCAGGTCGAGGGTGACGTGCTCGCGGTGCAGCTGGGCCAGGTTGTCCTGTAGCTGCGTTCGCCAGGCGCGGATCGCGTCGGTGGACGTGTAGATGGGCGGCAGCAGCGTGGCGCGTTCGATCCGCACCCTGGGAGAAGGCCG
>JBGQLF010001267.1:0-3563 GCA_041499985.1 Gemmataceae bacterium | reverse complement strand
TTCAAGCTGCTGCTGGTCGATGCCTGCCGCAACGACCCGTTCGCCGACGTGACCCGCGATGCCGCCCAGAAGCGCTTCGAGAGCCTGAGCCGGCCGCCCGCACGGGCGCGCTCGGGCGGCGTGGCGGCGCTGTACAGCTGCTCGGCGGGCGAAAAGGCGTATGAGGACAAGGAACTGGGCCACGGCGTCTTCTTCCACTTCGTCATCGAAGGCTTGAAAGGGGCGGCCGCGCCGGAAGGGACCACGGAGATCCTCTTGCCGCACCTGGAGGGGTATGTCCAACAGCGGGTCAAGGATTACGTCCCGGGCAAGTTCGGCGCTCAGCAGACGCCGGAAATGGAGGGCACGACGCGCGGCTCGGTCGCCCTGGTCAAGCTCGACGGCCGGCGGCCCAGCCTGTCCGGAGGGGTCCGCTCGCTTGCCGCCCTGCGAACTCCCCGCACGCTAAACGGGGACACGGGCAATGTCTCGAAGCTCGCATATTCCCCCGACGGCAAACGGCTCGTGACCATCAATTCCCAGTTCGCCGGCAACGCCATCCTCTGGGACGCGACCAGTGGCGAGGAACTGACAAGCTTCGCGGACATGGCTTCCGAGGCGGCCTTCACCCCGGACGGCCAGAAGCTGGCACTGACCACCAACCAGGGGATCAAGCTGGTGGATGCGGCCACGGGCAAAATCGCGCACCCGCTGCCAAATCCCTTGCAAGGCAGCAAGGCCGTGGCGCTATCGCCCGACCGCAAGTTCTGGGCAGTGGTGGGGGCCTCGGAGAGGGCGGTCGCACTGTGGGACAGCAGCACCGGCCGATCACAGCCCCTCACCGATCGCCAGGGACCGTCGGCCGCGATCGACAAGCTGGCGTTCGCGCCCGACGGCCAAACGCTGGCCACGGGGCACCGGGATGGCACGCTCAAGCTGTGGGATGTGGCCGCGGGCCAGGCACGCACCTTGTACCGCGGGGGCGGCGATCAAGGCATGACCTTTCTGGGGTTTTCACCCGACAGTCAGACGTTGGCCCAGGTCAACTGGGGCCACGGCCAGCCAGATCGCTTCGTGAAACTGTGGGATGTCAAAAGTGGGAAAAGGCGAGGCAGCTTCGACTGCGGCAGCCCGATCAACGGCGTGACGTTCGTGCCCCAGAGCAAGCTGCTGGCGGTGGCGACCCTCCCGGTGTACGTGTTCAACCCGGGCCAGCCGGGAACCAAGGCGGGGCCGGAAGCCGTGGCGGCCAAGCTGTGGAACGTCGAAACGCGGCAAGAAGAAGGCAGCCTCAAGCTCGCGCCGGGCGTCCTGCACATTTTCTCCCTGGCCTTCTCGGCCGACGGCAAGAGCCTGGCCGCCGGGGTGAGTGAAATGCCAGAAGGGGGTTCGTCGGCCGTGTCGCTCGTGAAGCTGTGGAACGTGTCTCTGTCAAGGTAAGAGCGACTCACTTTACCAACTGTTGGAGCGAACAGCTCTTCGCCCCGCAGCGTGCCGCGGTTCGCACTTGACACGCTGCGTTTGGCGTCCTAGCCTCTCTTAGAGCACCCGTCCTGCGACGCCCAGCCGTTGGCCCCCCCTGGCTGAGCACATCAACCCCGTCCTATCGAACGCATGTGTCGTCTTTGTAGCGGCAGGCCGACCTGACTTGCGCGGGACATGCTCCGCAGGTTCCCGCGTGCGCAGTCGGTGTGCCCCCATCCGGCAGAGAGGGAGGCATTCGCCAATGACATCGATCATGGGAAGAAGCAATCGTGGCGTGAACCGGGGGACCAAGTGGTTTGATAACACACCGTTGTCCGTGGAACAACTCGAGGAGCGCCTCGTGCCGTCGATGGTTGACCTGACCACGGCGGGAGCCTTTGGCGTGATCAACGGGGCGATCTTCGAGCAGGCCGGTCCCCAGCCAACGGGTACCGGAGTCATCCGTTCGTTCGTGCGTGTCCAGACCGCCAACGCCAAGATCTCGGTCGAGCAGGGCTACAACACCGATGCCCGGCCACTGCAATTCGATGAGAATAAGAGCCCGCAATTTACCCGTTCCGAGCCTCTAAGTGGTGTCCCGATCGTCACGATCAATGGGGTACAGTATCGAGAGTTTTTGCTCGATATCAACCAGAAGATGAGCCAACCGCTCCTCTCGCTGGATCAGCTGCGGATTTACGTGGGCAGCGCACCCAATTTGCTCGGCTACGATCCGACGACCAACACGTTAGCCGGTCTGACCCCGCTCTTCGACCTAAACGCGGATGGTAGTAGCAGTAACTGGATCACCCTCAACGCCCGCATCCACGCCGGTAGCGGGGTCGGGGACATGTTCGCGTATATTCCCAACAGCGCCTTCCCAGCCGATGGCTCCGGCTACCTCTACCTCTACTCACGCTTCGGTGACCAAAACGGGGCGAACGGAGGCTTCGAGGAGTGGTCCGTCCGTACGAACGCCGCTGGGCAGGCGGTGCCCCCGCCATCAGTCGCGGCGGGCAGTCTCTCGGGCGCCGTCCAGGTGCTGGATTCCAACGGCAATATCGTATCCGCCGCCGGTATCACCATCACGCTCAATGGCACGAATGATCTGGGCCAAACCGTTGTCCTGACCACCACCACGGATGCCAACGGCAACTACACCTTTACGAACCTCCGTCCCGGCACGTACTCCATCATTGAGACTCCGACGGACAGCTCCACAACCGTCACCGAGACGGGCGGTTCGCTGGGAGGAATGACGGGTCTAGATGACTTCTACGATGTGGTGCTGGGGGCGGGACAGAACGGAACGGGTTACTTCTTCCTAGACCAACTAACAGGGTCCGGGTCCGGCTCCGGGCTGCCACCCTCCTAACGCCGCCGGATCGGCCTTCCTGAAGACGCCAACCGCCAAGGGGATCGATTCCGGATCGAGTTCCCTTGGCGATCTCTATAGGAAAGATTCGCGCCACGAAAAAGCGAGGGCCCGATGGGAAGCACCGGGCCCTCGCTTGAGCAGCTTTGGTCGGACATCACGGTCACGTCAAGATGCCGGGGATGATTTCGCCCTGGACCAGTTCCCGCGGCTGGTTCAGATGGTTGTACATGATCGTGCCTGGGTTGATGCCGACGCTGTGGTAAATCGTTGCCAGCAGCTCGCGAGGATGCACGGGGTTTTCCAGAGGAGCGGAAGCCGTCTTGTCCGACTTGCCGTAGACGAAGCCGCGCTTGACCCCCGCTCCGGCGATGCAAGCCGTGTAGCAATACGGCCAGTGGTCCCGGCCATCGTCTTTGTTTTCGTTGCCGGACGTGCTCACGCCGCGCTGCGGACTGCGGCCGAACTCGCCGATGGCCACTACCAGGGTCTCGGACAACAGCCCACGATCGTCCAAGTCGGCAATCAGGGTGGACAGACCGGCGTCAAACATCGGACCGGATTGCGTCTTCATCCGTTTGCTCAGGTCGACGTGCACATCCCAGGAATGGTTGTCGGAATTGGCCACTTTGGGCCAGTTCACTTCCACGAAGCGCGTACCGGCTTCGATCAATCGCCGCGCCAGCAGGCAGCACTGGCCGAAGGTGGTCCGGCCATAGCGGTCGCGCATGGCGACGGATTCCTT
>JBGQLF010001266.1:0-3565 GCA_041499985.1 Gemmataceae bacterium | reverse complement strand
GCGGCATCGTTCACCGCGACTTGACGCCTGGCAACGTGCTGTTGACGGCGAACGGCGAGCCGAAGATCACGGATTTTGGGCTGGCCAAGCTCTTGGTCGGAGGTGGAGCGGTGCGGACGCAAAGCGGTGCCATTGTGGGAACGCCCAGCTACATGGCACCGGAGCAGGCAGCGGGCAAGACCAAGGAGATTGGACCGGCAACCGACGTGTACGGCCTCGGGGCTCTACTGTATGAGATACTGACCGGTCGGCCGCCGTTCCGGGCCGAGACGCCGCTGGAGACGCTGCTCCAGGTGCAGGCCGACGAGCCGGTGCCGCCCAGCCACTTGCAGCCGAAACTGCCCCGCGACCTGGGCACGATCTGCCTCAAGGCGATTGCCAAATCACGTGAGCGGCGCTATGCCAGTGCTGGGGAGATGGCGGACGACCTGCAGCGTTGGTTGGACGGCGAGCCGATTCGGGCGCGAGCGGTGAGTACCTGGGAGCGGAGCGTAGCGTGGGTCAAGCGCCGGCCGGCGGTGGCGGCCTTACTGGCCGTTAGCAGTGTGACGGCCCTAGCGCTGGTGGGCCTGATCGTCAGCTCGCTCTATCAGCAGCAGCTGAGGGCGGAAAAGGCGAAAACCGAGAATGCTCTCCAGGCAGCGGAGAGGGCCGGCACAGCCGAGGCAGAGCAACGGAAGAGAGCGGATACGTACCTTTATTTCAACAGGATGGTCCTGGCCGAGCGCGAGTGGTCGGCCAACAACCTCGGCAACGTCAAGAAACTGCTCCGGGAAACTCCGGAGGGGCTGCGCGGCTGGGAGTGGCGCTATCTCGATCGGGTGTCCAACGTGGAACTCGCTCGCCTGAACGGGCACAGCCTCCCTGTCATGGGGATCGCCTATAGCCCGGATGGCAAATGGTTGGCGTCCGCCAGCTATGACAAGACCGTCAAGATCTGGGACACCGCCTCCCATAAGGAAATCAAGACTCTCGAAGGTCACAAGTACCTGGTGGCCAGCGTGGCCTTCAGCCCGGATGGCAAGCTCCTGGTCTCTGTGGGCAGCTTGAACAATAAGGCAAGTCCCGGGGATCTGAAGTTCTGGAACACGGCCACCTGGGAGGAAACGCATCCTCTCGAGAAGCCGCCCGACAAAGTCTGGGCAGCCGCCTTCCATCCCGACAGCCGCTACCTGGCCCTGGCGACCGGCCCGCTGTCCCGGTTCCAGCTGAACAGCCAGCCCAGCATCGTGACCATCTGGGACCTGAAGATCGGCCGAGAGGTACACATTCTCCGGGGGCACACCGAGGCTGTCCTCAGTGTGGCATTCAGCCCCGACGGCCAACGCCTCGCCTCATTGGCGAGCGGGGGAGCCCCCAGGGCACCGCGTCCATCGGAGATGATCATCTGGGAGACGAGCACGCAGAAACAGCTGCTGTCCGTGCCCAGCCGCCCCGACACCTGGTGCCCCCAGGTGGTGTTTAGCCCGGATGGCAGCCAGATAGCATGGCAGTATACGGGGCAGGCCGTGCGGGTTGCCGACAGCAGAACGGGGCAAGAGGTCAGCACCCTCCAGGGCCACATTGGCGGGGCGGACGGGCTGGCCTACATCCCCAGCGGCGGGATCCGCCCCGGCGGTGGACTCCTGGCCACGGTGGGTGGCGAGGGTACCGTGAAGCTCTGGGACCCGAAGGGCCCGCCGGAAGTGCGTACGTTGCGCGGCGATACCGGCGGCCTCTGGGGCGTGGCCGTCAGCCCGGACGGCCGGCGGCTGGCCGCTTCCAGTTCCGAGGGCACAATCATTATTTGGGACCCACATACAGGCCATGATCCCTTCACTCTCCGTGGAAATTCATCGCGGGTAGCCGTCAGCCCGGACGGCAAAGTAGCGACCGGGGGTTCATACCAGGCGCGGGTGTGGGACCCAGTGACCGGCCAGTGCCTGCTCATCCTCAGGGATCACGACAACCAAGCCCTGGACGTGGCGTTTGACCCCAGTGGCCGAGTGCTCGCTACTGCCGATGGGAAGGTAAGGTTATGGGATCTGGCAACGGGCCAGTTCACGCGTATCCTGGAGGCAGCGCCGGAACGCTTCGATAGCATCGCTTTCAGTCCGGACGGCCAACGTCTCGCCAGCAACTTCTCGAATCCAAACGCCGAGGGCACCGCACGCTTCGGCGTCAAGATTTGGTCGGTCAGCCCCGGTCCGGAACCGCTCACGCTTCTCGGACATAGCAAGGCGGTCCGCAGCGTGGCTTTCAGCCCAGACGGCCAGCGCCTGGTCAGCGCCAGTGCGGACCAGACCGCCAAGGTCTGGGACGTGGGCACCGGCCAGGCACTCCTCACTCTACGAGTCCAAGGCTATGGAGTCTTGAACGCCTGCTTCAGTCCGGACGGCCGGCGCATCGCCACAGCGAGCTTTGACCGGGCCAGCGTCTGGGATGCATTCACGGGCCAAGAGGTCTACTCCGTGCGCGGCCACACCCAGGAGATTGGCTGGGTAACCTTCAGCGCAGACGGCCAGCGCCTGGCAACAGGCAGCGACGACCGCACGGTCAAGATCTGGGATGCGGCCAGTGGCGAGGAACTGCTCACCCTCCGAGGGCACCTGGACAGGGTGTCCCGCGTGGCGTTCAGCGCCGACGGGCAGTGGCTTGTTTCCGGCAGTCGAGATGGGACCTCACGCGTGTGGGAAGCAAGGCCGTTGACCCCGGAGCAGCGCCTCCAACGCGAAGCCGGGGCCCTGGTCAATCGCCTGGCAGAGGAGGTGGCGCTCAAAGAGGAAATGCACGCCCGTCTGCGCGAGGATCGTACTTTGAGCGAACCACTGCGGCAATTGGCTTGGACGCTGCTGGAGCGCCACCGCGAGGATCCTTACCAGGCAAACATCGCCGCTTTTCGCATCGTATGCAAGCCGGGCGCGGACGCCACCCAGTATCAGTTGGCCTTGCGCCAAGCCGAAATCGCTGCCTTGGCTCCGCCCACGGTGAAGTTCCTCCGCAACTACCACCCTGCGACGCAAATGGGCATTGCCCAGTATCGCTTGCGCCAATACCACAACGCTTTGGAGAGCCTGACCCGTTCAGAAGCCTTCGCGACGGCCGAGGCGTCTAACAAGGCTGGTACCCCGTGGAACCTCTCGTTCTTGGCTATGGCCTATCACCAACTAGGAGACAAGGACAAAGCTCAGGCCCTTTTCGATCGTTTGCGGGAAATCATGAAGGACACCCGCTGGAAGAATCACCGCGATGCTCAAAGCTTCTTTCTCGAGGCCAAGGAGTTGATCGAGGGCACAGCGCCGGACCTGAAGAGGTAACCGGAGCGAATTGGTGTTCGTAGAAAACCTGGCCAAGCTGTCCTAAAGTCGGAGTTTTCGGTCACCCAAGCCACAGGACGTTTTTCTCCTTCTCATAAGGGGATATGGTGAAACCCTGACTGGTCTTAGGGGACTTTCTCAGGAGCGGTCCAGCTTGAGCGGACACTTGGACCCACAAATGGCAGCCCAAGCTCTGCAACACAACTGCCTGTTATCCAGGAGGTTGCTGCCAGCCAGCTGTCCAGGTTGAGCTGCCCCAAAGTGTCCGC
>JBGQLF010001265.1:0-3570 GCA_041499985.1 Gemmataceae bacterium | reverse complement strand
TGGACTCTCGGCCGCCACCTCACCGCCGTCAGGCAGCGCGAAGCTGCTGCTCCCGGGCGAGCAGCCGCTCCTCGAGCTCAACCGTCTCGCGGAGCTTCACCCCCAACTCCAGGATGGCCCGGGCCGCTCCCAGGCGCGTGGCTTGGGGAATCGACTCCTTCTGCAGCGCCAGCAGCGTCTTGACTGCCTCCCCGGCGCAGCTGCCTCCCTCACCGCAGCCACGACCTCGTCCATGGCAGGCAGCGCATCGCCCTTCTTGGCCACTACTTGCCCGTCTACCAGGATGCTCAATTCACCGCACTCACATGGGGCAATCACTTGTGGACGATCCCCTCCAGCCAAGTTACAATCCTTAACGTCTCACCGGTTCGAGCCGCCCGGCGTCTTGTGGGGAAGGTCACGCCTGAGGATGTCACATGGTGCTCCGGCGTTCTCGTCCTGAGAGTCTGAGCGCGGCTTCGCGCCCTGACGCTGCGGTTCCTCTTCGTCCTGACATGACCTGTGCACTCGGTCCGATCCAGCCAAGGGATCTGTGCCGGACGATTCTGTGCCTTGGCCTGGGGTGTCTGGGTCTCTTGCTCGCAAGCAGCCTCGGGCAAGTGCTGGCTACCCAGCCGGCCGACACGGACCAGCCGGGTGGTTCAGCCCAGCTGGATCCGGCGGCTAGCCGATTCTTTGAAGAAAAGGTTCGTCCGGTCTTGGCGAATCGCTGTTACCTCTGCCATGGACCCGAGAAGCAGAAAAATGATTTCCGGCTCGATTCGCGCGCGGCGATGCTGAAGGGTGGAAACATAGGCCCAGCTCTTCAGCCGGGCAAGCCCGAAGAGAGTCTGCTCATTCGCGCCATCCGCCACGACCAACTCTTGCAGATGCCGCCCAGCATGAAACTGTCTACCCAGGAGATCGCGGACCTGACTACCTGGGTCCAGATGGGCGCTCCCTGGCCGGACGTTCCCCGGTCGTTGCGGCCGGAACCCAGCGGAAGCGACCTTCTTGACAAGAAAGAACGCTCGTTCTGGGCTTTTCAGCCGCTGGCCGATCCACCGGTGCCCGCCGTCCAGAATCCCGCCTGGGCCCAAGCGCCGCTCGACCGTTTCATCCTGGCCAAACTGGAGGAAAAGGGTCTGTCCCCCGCTCCGCTGACGGACAAGCGCACCCTGATTCGCCGAGCCACCTTCGATCTGATTGGTTTGCCACCCAGCCCGGCGGAGATCGAGACCTTTCTAGCCGATTCCTCTTCGGACGCGTTTGCCCGCGTGGTCGATCGGTTGCTGGCTTCGCCCCTCTATGGCGAGCGCTGGGGACGACATTGGTTAGACGTGGCCCGGTACGCCGACTCCAACGGGATGGACGAAAACCTGGCCCATGGCAACGCGTTTCGCTACCGCGATTATGTCGTCGCCGCTTTCAACCAGGACAAGCCCTACGATCAGTTCCTGCGGGAGCAAGTGGCGGGCGACCTGCTGCCGGCTGAAGACGACGCGACCACCTTCGAGCGGCTCATCGCGACCGGCTTCCTGTCGCTGGGGCCCAAGATGTTGGCCGAGGATGACCCGATCAAGATGGAGATGGACATCGTCGACGAGCAGATCGACACAGTGGGCCGCACCTTTCTCGGCCTGACCCTCGGCTGTGCCCGCTGTCACGACCACAAATTCGATCCGATCCCCACGGCGGACTACTATGCGCTGGCCGGCATCTTCAAGAGCACCAAGACGATGGACCACTTCAAGGTCGTCGCGCGCTGGCACGAGCGCCCCCTGGCCCCCAAGGAAGCGATCGCTCGCCGCCAGGCACACGAGGACAAAACTGTCCAAAAAAAGTCCGAGATAGAGAACCTAGTGCAGCACGCCAAGGAGCAATTGATCCAGGAGGCCCGGCAGCAGGTTGTCCAGTATCTACAAGCGGCCAAGGATCTGGAGCAGGACGAGGCCGTGGCCGGGAACCTGCGAGCGCTCCTGCTGGCTCTGAGCCGTTACCCGATCGCCATCCCGCCGGTGCGCCGAACCACCGAGCAACTGGCTGCTGAGCGCAAACTGAATCCCGTGTTCTTGAAGCGATGGGTTGAGTATCTCCAGCAGGCCGGAAAAGTTCCCACGCCGGAAGCTCTCTCGAAGGTAGTAAGCGATCCCCAGGGACCGTTTGTTCTGACGCAGCAAGCGGATGCTTATTACCGGCCGGACACCCTCGAGGAACTGAAACGCTGCCGCGAAGAGCTGGCGGCACTCGAGAAATCGAGGCCGGTTTTGCCGGAAGCGATGGCGGTGACCGAAGGCAACGTGGCCAATGTCCGCATTCATCTACGCGGCAACCATTTGACGCAAGGCCAGGAAGTGCCCCGGCGGTTCTTGCGCATCCTCGCGGGCTCGAACCAAACCCCGATTGACGATAAGCAGAGCGGCCGGTTGCCGCTGGCCGAGTGGTTGACGCGAGCGGATCATCCGCTGACCAGCCGGGTGATGGTCAATCGCCTCTGGCACGACCACTTCGGCGCAGGACTGGTGCGCACGCTGGATAACTTCGGCATGCTGGGGGACCGTCCGGTACACCAGCTGTTGCTCGACTGGCTGGCCGTCCGCTTCGTTCACAGCGGCTGGTCGATCAAGGCGATGCACCGCTTGCTCATGCTTTCGAGCACCTATCAGATGAGCGCGGCGTACGATGAGAAAGCATCCTTAGTTGATCCAGAAAATCGGCTCCACTGGCGCAAGGAACGCCGACGTCTGGAAGCCGAGGCGTTGCGTGATGCCCTGTTGGCGGTCGGTGGCCAGCTCGAGTTCATGATGGGCGACTCGCTCCTGCAGACCGAGAACCGCCAGTATGTGACGAGCAATAACAATCGCAACTACGACAACTACGACAGCCACCGCCGCTCCCTCTATCTGCCCGTGATCCGGAGTGCCTTGTACGAGGTGTTCCAGGCGTTCGATTTCGCCGATCCCAGTGTGCCCAATGGCGACCGCGCCATCACGACCGTGGCCCCCCAGGCGCTCTTTATGATGAACGGCAAGCTGGTGCGGGAGCAAACCAGGCACATGGCGAGAGGATTGCTGGACCAGCAGAAGCTGGATGATGCGGGGCGGGTTCGTTGGGCCTACGAGACGGCCTATGGGCGTCCGCCGAGTGAACGCGAAACGAGCCGTGCGTTGGCGTTCGTGAAGCAGGTTGAAGCGATGTTGGCCCCGCAGAAAACCGATGCCCAGGAACGCCGCTTGCTTTCCTGGCAAAGCCTTTGCCGAGTGATCCTGGCCTCGAATGAGTTCATCTATGTTGAGTGAGCCGAGCCGTCCGCCGAGTTTTGCCATGAATGCACACTGGAATCCTTTTCTGCATCAGCCGCTGACCCGCCGTGAGCTGCTGCGCCAGAGCAGCATCGGCTTTGGCAGCCTGGCGTTGACGGCCTTGCTGGGCGCGGAGTCCCGCGCCGAGAGTCCCCTCGCTCCCAAGTCGCCCCACTTCCCGCCGAAAGCCAAGCGGATCATCTTCCTGTTCATGCATGGTGGGCCGTCCCAGGTCGATACTTTCGACTACAAACCCTTGCTCCAGCGCGACGACGGCAAGCCCCTGCCG
>JBGQLF010001264.1:0-3576 GCA_041499985.1 Gemmataceae bacterium | reverse complement strand
GGCGAGATAGACGACAATGGTGTTCTCCGCGAGCTTCTCACGCTCCAAGTAGCCGAGCAGCTCGCCGCACGTTTCGTCGAACCACTCGCACATGGCCCAGTAGCGGGCGATGTGGGGCGAGGGCGTTTTCGCCGCATACTTCTGGAAGAGCCGATCCGGCGGAGTGTGGGGAGTGTGGGGCATGAACGGGGCATACCACACGAAAAAAGGCTTCTGTTGGCGGCGGGCGTCGGCCACGAAGTCGTAGATGGGCTGCAAGCCTTGGCGGCCGATGGTCAATCCCACGTCGCCGTGGCGCGAGCCTTTGGTCATGCCGTGCGTGAAGCCGCCCCGCGTGAAATCGCCGTGCCACCATTTGCCGGTCTGAAAACTGAGATAGCCCTCGGCCGCGAGCGCTCGGGGCAAGGTGGGCACCTTATCGAGCAACCCGTTCCAGCGCGCCGTCAGCTCCGGGGAAGAACCGCGTTCGTCCTTGGCAACGCCCGGGACAGCGGGCGGGTCATTCGCCGTGATTTTGTGCTGATGTGGATACAAGCCGGTGATGATGCTGGCGAGGCTCGGGCAGCACAAGCTGGAGGGAACATAGCCGCGCGTGAAGGTCAGGCTGGCGAAGGCCAATTGGTCGAGATGGGGCGTCTGAACGTGAGTGTGTCCCTGAAAGCCGTAGTCGCCGGCGCCCTGATCGTCGGAGATAATGAGGACGATATTCGGTCGCTCGGGCTGAGCTCCATCGCTGGCGCCGAGCGCAGTCGGCGAAGCGAGCAACAGAGCGACGACGAGCTTGGCTGCGAGTCTCATAGTTTACCGTCATTTCGACTTCAAATCAAAGTTGGCGACGTTCTGGCCCGGCTGGACGTCCGCCACCAACTCCGACCAGCTGTTGTACCGGGCGGGCACAACTTCTTTGGCGCTGATCAGCGTGGGGTCGTTGGACTTTTCGCCGGTAGCGCGGGGGGGCGCGAATCTCGACGCGAAAGGCGCCGGTGCCCAGGCCGGCCGACGCGGGAATCGCGTACTCCCCGCCGGCGATGGTCGCCCAGCCGGCCTGTTTCTGGCCGCCAGCCTTGGGGACGAAGCTGATGTTCGCGTCTTCCAGCGGCGCGCCGTCGAGCGTGACTTGGCCGCTGACGGTCGCTGCCGCCGGCGCGCAGCCCGCGACGGACGCCAGAGCCGCCAAGCCCAGCACCGCCACGGCGCCGTGTAGCCGACGGCGGGCACAGCGGCCGAAAGGAGGCATTTTCAACCTCAAGGACCTTTTTCGGCAGGCAGGACGCCAGGGCATCATCGCCAATGTCGAATCCTGGTTTGCTTACCTCAAGGGCCGGAATCTCACCTCCCACACCTACAACGAAAAGACCGCCGAGGAAACCTACCAGCTGGCGGCGGCTTTTCTCGACGACGTACAGGCCCTGCTCGATGAATTGAGGAAGCGCTGTGAGCCTGGCCATCACTGAAGAGCAGAGGCGAATCGTCAGGAGTATCCTGACTCGGATCGTTCCCGACGCTGACTATCTGGCCTTCGGTTCGCGTCTTGGCCATCGTCACCATCGCTACTCCGATCTCGACATCGCGGTGAAGGCGTCGAGCACGATACCGCTGGTACAACTCTCGGCTCTTGAAGAGGCGTTTGCTCAGTCCGACCTGCCATTCCGCGTGGACATCGTGGACCTGTACCGCGTGTCACCCGAGTTCCGCCGGCTCGTGGAAGGAAATCACGTCCGGCTATGAATCCAGGCACCAGATTAAGGCGCTGATCCCCCGCTCATGAGGCTGACTTGCGCGGTGTACTGCATCCCGGCAAGCCCGGCACGGGTCTGCGAACGACGTAGTTCACCGGGTACCGCTCAACAGCCATCTCGCCGGCCGGCACTTCACGGTTTCTCCCTTCCAGACGCTGGCGCGCCGCCACTTCTCTTCCGCTCCAGGCGGGCGCACAGGTCGAGGTAGCGTTGCTGGTATTGCTGTTGTTCAGGTGTCAAGTCGTCGTACACTGCCTCGACTTGCCGCGCCCATTTGCGCAGTTCCCGCAGCGCCTCCTCGTGCTTGGAGGTATCCCCCGGCCACAATGCCTGCCGTTCCCGGAAACAGGCTTCCGCTTCGTCCAGGCGACCCAGTTCGCACATTTTTCGACCAAGCTGAAGGTGAATCAAGCCGAGAGCAACGCGGCTGCGTGTGGCGGTCGGTGCCAAGACACACACTTGTTGCTGCGCTGCCAGGGCCTGACGATAAGCATCCAAGGTATCTTCAATCTGACCGAGCAGCCAGCGGGCCTTGGCAATCTGTAGCCACGATTGACTCAGATCGTCCCAGGCTTCAGGTTTTTCGCGCACTTCACGAGTTCGTTCCTTTAAGGATTGGTTCCATCGCTCAGCCAGGAGAAGGGCCTCTGCTGGCATCCCTCCTTTCCGCAGTAGCACGCAGACCCCGGCGTAGTCCGCGGTAATTATGTCAAGGCGACTTCGATAGTCGGCCGATTGACGGCAGAAGCGGTCCAGAATCAAAGCAGCATTCCGGGTCGCAGCCAATCCAGCGGCCTCATCTTTGGCTTGGTATTGTTTTTCCGCCGCATGGCACCAGGTCCGCACTCGCAGGAAGTCCAAGAGCAGTTCATATGCTTGGTGCCCTCCCAACAGTTCGGGCCGCGTGCGGAATTCATCAAACCATTGCACAACCTCCTCTTCGGAATGATCATTGTCAATCAGGGAACAGCCGACACCGTAGGAGGCATAAAACAGAACGTCCCGGTAAAAGGGATTCGGGTGCTCTTTGGCCAATGCTTTGAATTGGTGGAAGGACGTCGTGGACGCTTGCAAGGCCAGGTCGAAGCGTCTTTGATTTCTATAGCTTTCGCCTAAATACTCATACGTGCTCGCCCGCGAGGCAAGGTCTCTCGGCTCCCGCAGGCCTTCGAGCGGTATCTGCTCCCACAGGCGCGTCGCCCTCTCAAGGAGAACCGCCGCCTCTACCGGATTTCGCCGCCTGCTCAGGCGCGACAAGACGTTGGCCAACAACACCCGCAGCTCCAGATCATCCGGGCGTCTCGGCAGTAAGTGAGAGAGACACTCTTCGGCATCGGTTAGCATCGTTTCGGGCAGCGGATCTGGATCATAGGCACCGAGAACCCACAAGGCACTGAGGTGAGCTTTATTCCCCAGCAGCTGGCGGAGCATCGCATAATGCGCTTCCGCCTCCTGTTCGTGAACCACAGCCCTACGCCACATCCCCAAGCAGACGAGCACCATCACGAACAGCGCTGTCAGCAGGCTCGCATGCACAGGCTTGCGGCAGCACCAGCGCCAGCCGTGTTCCAGCGGCCCCACTGGCCGGGCGTGGATCGGCTTCCCATCGAGGAACCGCTGCAAGTCTTCTTCTAACGCCTGCGCGCTGGCATAACGCCTACCCGGTTGCTTCTCCAGGCACTTCAGGCAGATCGTCTCCAGGTCGCGGGGCAGGCGGGAATTGAGGCGTCGCGGCCGCTCGGGCTCCTCGTTCAGGGTCAGCAGCAAGGTGTCGAACCGCGTCGCCCCTGGGGACGGCGGCTGCCCGGTCAGGCACTCATACAACACCGCTCCCAGC
>JBGQLF010001263.1:0-3588 GCA_041499985.1 Gemmataceae bacterium | reverse complement strand
GGCCGGCCTTTGGGCTCGTGATTTGCAAATCAATAGTGCCCACCCCGAGTGTGGATCCCTGGGAAACTCTGATGGCACCGCCAGTTAATCCAGCAGCTTCGATAATACCTTGCCCAGCCGAATTGAACGCCGTCAGCGTGGATTCTGGCTGCAACGTCCCAAAGCCGGCCAAGCCAAGTGAGCCAAAGGTGTTATTGGTTTTATTCACTGATAAAATCATAGATCGGTTTGTGCCATCGATCTGGAAAGCGTTGCTACTGCCAACCAGTCCCGCCCCGATATACATGGAGTTGGTGCCCGCAATGTTGCCCGGGCCAACCGGCACCCAGCTTCCCGCGTGAAAGCCGCCGTTCGTTCCAACCAGCAGGCTCAACGTGCCCGCTATCGCGTTGGACTCAACCAATCCCACGCCGGGCACCCATGCGCCATACGTGCCGCTGGTCGCGTTGGTCCAGAGGTAATGGATGATCGCTGTATTGGTCCAGAGCGGGTTGGGGATGGCGCTCTGCGGCACCGTGCCGATCAGCGAGGAAGCGTTGATCCCGGTCAGGCCAGAGCCGTTCCCCTCGAATGCTGGAGCTACATTGGTCCCGGAAAAATGAAACTTGAGATCGCTGTCTAACGAAAACTGCTGAGATGACCCATCGAACAGAAAGAAGTTCCATACCGGAGAGAACAGACCAGAACTGACATACATGAAGGCGGTGTTCGTTACGCTGAAATTGGGTAGTCCGACTCCGGATTGACCGTTTGTGATTGCTCCAGGAAACGCAACACTCAGCACCGGGTTCAGGTTGGTGTCCCAGTAGTTGTGGACAAACGGCGGCGGGAATTGCCCATGCGCTTTCACGGGCGCGAAGATGCCCAGCAGCCAGCCCAGTATTGCCAGCGTGACAATGACACCCCAGGTCAGCACCGTGCGCTTGCCTATAACCTTCTGGTGGACTTCAACCGGCACAAGTTCCGGTACCGGCATCGGCGGCACGGTGATCGTGTCGATGCGGGAATCCCTGCGAAATTCGGCCGGCATGGCCAGCGGCTGAATTGAAGCTGCCTGAGCGGTGATGATCTTCGTCCAACCCAAGGCATCGTTGGTGGCGTTGTCCTTGATCCAGAAATTGCCTATGTCGTCGTAGCAGATCGCCGGACCCTGGACGTTTCCTAGGCTGGTTGGGTCGAGCGGGGAAATCACGCGGAATACATCTCCGGTACCGCTTCCGCCGCCGGGGTTCTGGGCGATCTGTGCCAATAAGGAAAGCTCCATCGCTCGAAGCTGGCTGTCGGAGTTTCCAAAGCAAAGATAGCATTTGGCGTTCGCGAGGAGAGTTTGTGGTGACGTGTCGGCCATAGGTGAAAGGGCCAGTAAAATCTGGCGCAACAGACCAAGTTTTAGCAGCGGCTCATCTTGATAGCAAAGGTAGCAGTTGGCCGAAGCCAGGAGGCTTTGAGGGTCAACAGGAACGCTCATGTGATCCCCTGGGCGAGCAACGATAGTTCCATCAAACTGAGCAAGTCCGGGGAGTTTCCGAAGCAGGAAAAGCACTTCGCGTTGGCCAGGAGGGTTTGCGGGCTCACGTCCGCCGCCGGGTTCTTAGCCAGGACCAGTTGGGCCAGAAGCGAAAGCTCAAGCATCTGCAACAGGTCCGGCGAGTTCGCAAAGCAGCTATAGCACTTCGCCGCGGCGAGCAAGGTTTGTGGGGTTGTATCAGCCATAGCATTGTTTTGGGTTAAGAGTTGCGCCAGCAGGGCAACCTTCATCGTCCGCAACAGGCCCAGCGATTCGCCGTTGCAAACGTAGCAATTTGCCCGGGCTAACAGGGTCGCGGGATCGGTGACGAGCGCCGGCATTTATCCTTAATCATACTCGCCGCCGCCTGCCGAAGCCATCTCGCCTTTTTGCGGGCCTTCCGAAGGCGCTTCAGCCATTTCCTTCTCTCCGCCTTCTTCTTTTTCGGACTCATCCTTCTCCTCCGGCGCGTAAGTGACGGTCACCTCTTCATCGCCCAGGTGGGTGATCTTGAGGACTACCTCGTCGCCAACATTGAACTTCTTGCCGCCCAGGATGGATTTGGGAAGTGTCGCGGCGGGAGAATCATCTTTGCCTTCGTCGTACTTCTCGGCCTTTTCCTCGCCGCCGCCAGAGTCGTACAGGTCCTCTTTGCCGGGTCCGGGGTTGTCGTAAGCCATAGATTATTTTCAGTTTGGGTTGTGTCGTTCACCGAAAAGGGCAGGAGCCCCAGTCCTTGGTTGTGTGGACTGGGACCCCCATGACCCTCGAACTCGATTACAGGTCCGTGCCGCTGCCTGCGGGAGGCGCGGTTGGAGGAGCGGGCGGCAAACCGTCCTGAGTGCCCGTCGGTACTCCCGTGCCGTACAGGGCACTGTAAGCGCTCGGAAGCGGGCAATTCGGGAGTGTGCTCGTGTAGTTTTGAGCCGGATAGCCGGGATCCGGGTTGCAATTGCTGATCTCGGGCAGGCAGAACTGTTCGCGGCGGTGGAAGTAGGATTCCAGAAACTCGAAGTGCATCGGGCGAATGTAATACTTGAAGTCCGCGATGAACTGCCCCTTGTTCCGGCGCTTGTTGCTGATGACCACTCCGGAGGCGTCGGCCCCCAGGTTGTCCATGACGAACTGCCATTTGCCAGCGAAGTCCCGGTGACCGAAGGGCATCTCGGGATTGAGCGGCTTGGTGTCGGGTACTAGAAGCTCCATGCCTTTCTTGTGGTGAACTTGGCTGATCCCGAACTGTGCCCGATCGAAGTCGGCGTTGTAATCGCTGCCCAGGCCGGCCGCGCCGCCGGCGCCCGTGGTGATGCTGTTCTTGTAGGGCAGAACGATCTGGTAACGGTAACGATTGGGAGCAGCAGCCGCGCCCAAGTCGGTCACGTAGTTGAACCGGAGGCCCATCGGATCCACGCGCACCATGAAGTTGCCGATCTGGCCAGAGAAGCCATACCGCCAGTACTTGGTGCTGTCGTCGAACTGGGTGAAGCGCCAGTTGCCCAGCACGTTGGGGTTGTCCCCTCCGCCGATGCCTTGCTGGCCGCCCAGGTGATCGAGGTTCCAAGTCGTATCCATGTCGGTAACGAGCTCGATGAACGGGCTGGTGTCCTTGAAGGGATTCTCGCCGGCATAGCCGCGGAGCATCAGCGGGTTGAACCGGCGCTGAAGCATCTGGGGCACTAGCTTGAAAACCCGGCTCGGCGAAACGGAGCAATCGAAATAGATTTCGTCGTCACCCAGCGGGCCGGCCAGCGTCCAGACGTAGCTGAAAACGCCATCGGTGCCCGGAGCTCCGAAGTTGGCATTCGCCACCGCCCGCACATTGGCCCATTGCAGGTGCCGTTTGCGGAGGAAATTGCTGCTGATCGCCGTGGTCGCCGGCTTGAGGATCTTGGAGATCATCTGGCTGATGTGCTCCATCGCATGCGTGATGTGCATGTCCTGGTCGTAGCACAGGAGCGGCGTGCTCCAGGACTGCTGCTCGGCAAAGTAAGTTAGCCGGTCAGCGCCCCAGCCGATCTGGTGCTCGGTCGGATCGCAAGGGTTGCCGGTGCAGCCGGGGCCGTTGGCAACCGTGCGGGTCC
>JBGQLF010001262.1:0-3596 GCA_041499985.1 Gemmataceae bacterium | reverse complement strand
GATCCCCAGCGTGCCGGCCAGCTCTGCGAGAGTGGCGCCAAGCGGCAGGTGCAGACCGCTGTGTCGTTGCACCAAACCCACCGCCAACTGCACAACGCGCATCAGGTCCGGATCAGCTCCCAGCGTCTGGCCAATCTCGGCTGGCAAAGCCAGATGGCTCACGAGGGCTGCCAGCCAGCGCGGCAACCTCCACCGCTGCACCAGCCGCCGGGCAATGCCGGCCTGGTCCAGGCCCCACCAGCGCTGCTGAGTCTGGACGGGATACTGTGGCAGGGCCGGATCCGCCAGGCAAGCCGCTGCCTGAGCAGGATCCACGGCACTGACCGCCAGCCATCCGAGGGGAGCCAGCAAGCCGCCGACCCAGGCGTTGTCTGGGTCGGCCCGACCGGTCATTTGGGCTAGGCGGTACGCAAGGCGGGCATAGCTCATGCTGGCGTCGTAGATGGGCCGGAGCGCGGGCTGCTGCCAATCGACAAAGCCAGCCTCCCGCTCCGGCTCGCGCGTGGCCGCCCTGGCCTCGGCGCGCAGAAAGCGGAGGGCGCCTTCCAGAATGGCCGGGTCCCGCAGGAGCGCCGGGAAAAACGACAACGCCGGCACAGCCAGGCTGGCGGCGGTCTGCCTGACGATCAGCAGCACGGCGCCGGGATCCCCGCGCACCATCTCCCAGGCGGCGGGGGCTGGCGCGCGGGCCAGCGCCACCAACGAGGCCGTACAGGGAGACAGCCAGGGCAACTGCGTGGCGGCTTCGCCCAGTGCTCTCATTGTGACCAAGTGACAAGGTGACAAGGTGACAAGGTGACAAGGTGACAAGGTGAGGGAGTGATCAGGTGGTATGGTTCAGGAGGATACCAGGAAAGTAGGTTTTCCGGCTCCGTTCCCTCACCTCGTCACCTTGTCACCTTGTCACCTGGTCATGTTACGCCGTGGTCGGCACCGGCTCGATTTCCAGGAGGCCACACATGTGGTCGATCAGCTCTTCGATGACGAAGGGCTTGTGCAGGAAATCGTCGGCGCCGGCGAGCTTCAGCTCCTGGACTTTGTCTTCTTCAATCATGCCGCTGATGCACAGGATGCGGACATCCTCCAAGGTCGTATCGGCGCGGACCCGATGGCACACCTCTTTGCCATTGATGTCCGGCAGCATGACATCGAGGACGATCAGATCGGGACGGTACTCCTTGACCATCATGCCGGCGTCGAAACCGGTGGTGGCCACGCGCACTTCGAAGCGGCCGTCCTCTTCGAGCACCTTGGTCATCAGCTCGACCAGTTCCGTGTCGTCATCGACAAGCAAGACTTTGCGCTTGCCGCTTTCGAGGGCATCGGTGGGAATACCGTTGTCCTTCATGAATTTGTAGAGGGCTTCGCGGGGAATGCGGCGGAACCGGGAGCCAGGCACCCGGAACCCCTTCAATTGCCCGTTGTCGAAGCAGCGGATGATGGTTTGTTGACTGACTTTGCAGATCTTGGCGGCCTCGCCGGTCGTGAAAACGGTCTTCATTCGTTCGTCCACCCTTTACTGGCCAGGGCCAGTCGCACGAGTGTGGTCCGGGCAGCGGGCTCTCCGTAAGCCGGGGCCGGACCTGAATCATCCATGATTTGCCTCTTGCCCATTCCCTGAGCAATGACGTGGTTCGCACCCAGTCCTGAACCGCGCCATTGTGTCGTAGATTGGTGGGTGGTCTTACTCCATACCCGTTCCGAAAGTTGCCAGATCGCCTGAAGGAAGGGCTTGCCAGGCTTTCCACCGACAGCGATTATAGCCACCTTACAAGCCATGTCAACGCGAATCGCTGGCGTCTTTCTGCTGTAAAGCCTTGAGGGGACCGGGTTTCCTCCGCAGAAGCGGATTTCCTTCGCTAACTGATAAAGCTTCGCGCACGAAATCAAGTCCGCTCCCCGCCGCACTTTCCCACCCTTCACGCCGCCTCCAGAGACCACGCCCTTTCACTCCCTTTATCGGAATACCAGGCTAACCTGATTGCATTTTTTCCCCTACATTGCCAAACCAGAGGACAGAGGACAGAGGACAGAGGACAGAGCTGAGTACTCAGTACTGGCTCTCCATCCCTGTACGGGATCCGCTTCCGCGATTTCTGTCTTCTGTCTTCTGTCCTCTGTCTTCTGTCCTCTGTCCTCTGAGCCCTCCTTCGAGGTACACCAGCACCACCGCCAGATCGGCGGGACTGATCCCACTGATCCGGCTAGCTTGTCCCAGGTTCGCGGGTCGAATGCGGGCCAACTTCTCCTTCGCCTCGGCCCGCAATTGCGGGATGGCCAGGTAGTCGAACTGGCTCGGGATCGGCCGGGATTCCAGGCGCTGGAAGCGCTCGACCTGGGCTGCTTGCCGGTCGATGTAGCCGGCGTACTTCGTCTCCAGCACCACCTGTTCGAGGACGTCGGCCGATGTCCGTAGTTCCTGGAGCGCCGGCTCCAGTTCACACAGTTTCGGCCAATCAACATCCGGCCGGCGCAGTAAGTGCTCCAGCGTCTCCGCCCCACGCCGCCTCCGGCGCAGTTCCTCGGTCAGCCTGGTGATCGCCTGTTCCTTGCGTTGGAGCCGTTCCCAGGCGTCGTCGCTCACCAGTCCCACCCGGCGACCCAACGGCGTCAGACGCCGGTCGGCATTGTCGTGTCGCAGCAGCAGCCGATATTCGGCTCGCGAGGTGAACATGCGGTACGGCTCGTCCACGCCCTTGGTTACCAGGTCATCGAGCAGCACGCCGATATAGGCCTGGCTGCGATCGAGGATCAGGCCCGGCTGGCCCTGGACTTTCAAAGCGGCGTTGATGCCGGCCATCAGCCCCTGGGCAGCCGCTTCCTCGTAGCCGGTGGTGCCGTTGATCTGCCCGGCGAAGAACAGGCCAGCCACCCGCTTCGTTTCCAGAGTCGGATGCAACTGCGTCGGCGGCGCGTAGTCGTATTCCACCGCGTAGCCCCAGCGCAACACCTCCGCTTGCTCCAGTCCCGGAATCAGCCGTAGCATCGCCTGCTGCACATCCTTGGGCAAGCTGGTACTGATGCCGTTGCAGTAATATTCGAGAGTATTTCGGCCCTCAGGCTCGAGAAAGATCTGGTGCCGGTCTTTGTCGGCGAAGCGCACGACCTTGTCTTCGATGGACGGGCAATAACGTGGCCCCCGGCTACAGATTTGCCCCGAGTACATCGGCGCTCGGTGCAGGTTGGCCCGGATCAGTTCATGGACCGCCTCGTTGGTATGGGTAATATGGCAAGCCAGCTGCGGCTGCGTGATCTGCTCCGTGGCGAAGCTGAACGGCTGCGGATCGAAGTCACCGGGCTGCTCTTCGGTCTTGGCGAAATCGATCGTTCGGCCGTTGAGCCGGCAGGGCGTGCCGGTTTTGAAGCGTGCCAGCTCGAAGCCGCAGCTGGTCAGGCTGTCGCTGAGCGACTCGGCGGATTGGTCCCCGGCCCGGCCGCCGCGCGTCTGGCTCTCGCCGGTGTGCATGAGGGCCTTGAGGAAAGTGCCCGTCGTCAGCACAATGGCCGGGGCTCGGTAGAAGGTCTCGCCGCGCGTCCCGATGCCGACGACACGCCGCGGCGCTCGCTCAGCTTGCGGGGTCTCTTCCAGCACCAGG
>JBGQLF010001261.1:0-3599 GCA_041499985.1 Gemmataceae bacterium | reverse complement strand
GATCCGGGTCTTGGTCGGCGTCTTCCCCAGACCGACGACTTCCAGGCCACCCGTGACGCAGGCGAAGTCGGGGGCCTTGTCGCCTACCTTCAGCTGCGGGCCGACGAGTGTCAACGGTTTTCCTTTGAACGTGACCGCGTTGGGACGCTTCTGCATGGGAGAATTCCTCCATCGTGGTGGAAGTTACCGCAAACAATGCCGTCAAAGTATGGAAGCCGGGCAGGAAAGTCAAACCGGGTAAACGGCGGCCGGCGCGGGGGCAGATTGTTCTGGGTGAATGGGCTCAATTGCTGCTGAATTCGGGCGGAAACTGGCGCTCCACGGAGGTAGCGGCTGGAGGAGGCGTGTGGTCTTCCAGGTGCGTCATCAGCCGGCGGATGCGCCGCGCGACATCGAGTTCCTCCAGCAGCTCTTGCTTAAAGTCGATCGCCAACGGCAGAGCAAAGCTAAGGATGTCGCCCAGGGCGCCGAGCGACAGCTCACTCTGAAGCAGTTTCGTCAGCTGTTCGAAGGTCGCACCCATTCCCGCCATCCAGACCTTGGCTAGCTGGCCGAGCTTGGCGCGCAGCGTTTCGTCCTTGGCCTGCTCGGTGGCGGGATTGTCGCAGAGCAGTTCCACGCGCGCACTACGATAGAGTTTGACGCTCGGAATCTCCTGGAGGATCCGCCCACGACACAGGCCCCGCAAGAGCAGGTTGTAGCGCCCGTCGGGAAGGCGTTGGTCGGCCACGATCCTGCCGAGACAGGCCATGGTGTGCATGGGCGGACGTCCGTCGTAATCGGCCTCCCAGCCAGGCCGTAACAGGACGAGCGCCATCATCCGATCGCTCTCCAGGGCATCCGCAGTCATCTCCCGGTAGCGGGCTTCAAAGATATGCAAGGGCAGCATGACCTGCGGGAATAAGACGACATTGGGCAAGGGAAACAGCCGTGCCGTGCCATCGAACGCGTTCAGGGCCGAGAGGTCATCGCTCATGGTGGTACCTGATGCACTCGTGCCTCACTCCTCCCTGCCCATAAACTCTGCCGGGTTGGGCCAGGTCGCGGGCGGGGGATCCAAGCGGATTGCCGGCATCAAGGCCTCGTCCGGTTCCCGCGAGCGATCGGGATTGGGATCGGCCAACAGCTCCGCGAAGCACCGCTCCATCTGCTGCCAGAACGCCGTCAGGTCCAGACCGAGGAACGGCGAGGTGTACTTGAGCAGGTAATCCCGGCTGGTCCGATACAGCTTGACGGCGCCGCGGACATTGCCGTTGCCGAAATGCAGCAGGGCCACCGCCGCCTGAATCAGCCCCTGGTAGAAGCTGCGCTCCGGCCTCGTGCACTCCAGCCAAAGGTCTTCCCAGACTTCATGGGCCTCGAAAAAGTCGTGGGCATTGAACAACAAGATCCCCGCCAAGTACCGAGGATCGTAGTCAGCGGTCGAGGAGTGTTCCATGACTCTTTATTGTACCCGAGCGCGCCGTGCCAACCGAGGGAATTACGGTTCCCAACTTGGGAACCGGCTCGCGGGCGATTATAATCGCAGGCATTGGTCGAGGCCGCACCGGCCGGTCGTTGCCGGTGCTGTTGCCGCTTCCGGAGGGGTCGCCATGTTGTTCTCCAGCCAGCTGCCTTTAGCGAGCTTGATCGAGCTTTGCCGGACCCTGCGTCATAACCTGGGAGCCGGCCTGAGCCTGCCCGATGTCTTTCGCCAGCAGAGTGAGCGCGGCCCGACGGCAGTTCGCCCCGTGGCCCGCCGGATTCACGAAGATCTGGCGAGCGGCGATAGCCTCGAAAAGGCCCTGAAGCGGGAGAAAGCCGCCTTTCCGCCCATGTTCCTGTCGATGGCCGGCGTCGGCGAACAAACCGGCAACCTGCCCGAGGTGTTCCAGGAGTTGGAACGGTATTATGCTCTGCAAGACAAGCTGCGTAAGCAGTTCATTGTGCTCAGTTTCTGGCCGTTGCTGCAATTGTTCGGTGCCATTTTCGTCATCAGCGGCATGGTCTTCCTGCTGGCGATTTTGACGCCGAGCGGCAACCAGCCGTTTGATCCGCTCGGCTTCGGTCTGACGGGGGTCCGTGGCTCGGTCCTGGTCCTGGTCTACTCGTTCGGCAGCCTGGGTCTGCTCGTCGCCGGCTACCTGCTGGTAACGCGCTTGCTACAGCAGAAGGCGATCGTGGATGCCCTCGTGCTGCACGTTCCGGTACTCGGCCCTTGCCTCCTGTCTATCGCCCTGGCCCGTTTCTGCCTGGCCCTGCGGCTGACCATGGACACGAGCATGTCGATCATCGCGGCCCTGCGCCTGAGCTTGCGAGCTACCGGCAACGCCGCCTTTGCCGCCCAGGGCGACGTGGTCAAGGAAGTCTTGCGCGGCGGCGACGACCTGACCATGGCCCTGGCGAAGACCGATCTGTTTCCAGAGGATTTCCTCAACATCCTCGCCAACGCCGAGGAAGGCGGCCGACTACCGGAGGTGATGCGCCATCAAGCCGAGCATTACCAGGAGGAGGCCGAGCGCCGCCTGACGATGCTAATGCGCATGGCGTCCGCGGGCGTCTGGCTGGGGACGGCGGCCTTGCTCATTTTCTTGATCTTCAGCATGGCCATGAAGGTGTTTTCGGTTTACGACAGCTTCCTGAAGTGACCCGGAAGGCACGCCTGGAACAATCCGGAGCCGCTTCAATGTCCCGGCATATGCGGAACCAGCCCGCGCGTGACATAATCGCTCAGCGTTAACACCAACAGGATGCCGAGCCAAAAGATCGCGACACCGATCACCACCCAC
This sequence comes from Gemmataceae bacterium, assembly GCA_041499985.1. Classification (GTDB taxonomy): domain Bacteria; phylum Planctomycetota; class Planctomycetia; order Gemmatales; family Gemmataceae; genus JBGQLF01. The sequence continues at coordinate 831 of JBGQLF010001261.1, read as the reverse complement.
GTCAAGCGCGGGCTCGAGAGAGCGTGCATGAAAAAGAGGATGACCAGGCTGGCCTTGCACAGGCCGATCAGCGCCCCAAGGACGATGTGACCGATCTCGCTGAGATGAATAAAGGAGATCCCCACCGTCAGGAGAGTCAGGGCGATCAAGATGCCGTACACGATCAGATAAGTAAGGGGTGAAAGAATGCGTTCCGGCATGGTAGCCTCGCCTAAAAGTGCGTGTGGGTCCCGATGAGATAGAGCATGGGCAGCAAGAACAGCCAGACTATATCCACAAAGTGCCAATAGAGAGCGCTGACATCGACCGGCGCGTAATACACGGCAGAAAAGTATCCCCGCCAGGCGAGCACGCTCATGAGGATCACCACCGCAATGCCGATGGTCATGTGTAAAGCGTGGAAGCCGGTCATGATCCAGTAGAACAGCAAGAACAGCTGAACCTGCTGGGGATTGACGCCTTGTTCGAGCCATTCGTGCGGATCGAAGCTCCAGCCAGGGATGAGCTTGTCCCAGTAGTCAAGATGGTATTCAAGTCCCTTGAGTGCCAGGAAGCAGATGCCGAGCAGAGCCGTGCAGCTCAGGAAAAGCACCAGCGGGCGACGCTGGCCCAGCTTGGCGTAGTGGACGGCCAGCACCATCGTCAAACTGCTCGTGAGCAGCACGAGCGTATTGATGCCGCCGATCAGCCAGTTGAGATGCTCGCTGGCCTTCTCGAAAGCGGCCGGATACTGCACCAGGTAGGCGCCCAAGCCAGTGAACAGCGAGCCGAACAGCAGCACCTCGGTCGCCAAGAAGATCCACATCCCCAGGGACGCGACCTCGTGTTGTT
>JBGQLF010001260.1:0-3600 GCA_041499985.1 Gemmataceae bacterium | reverse complement strand
GATCCGGTGAATGCGCTACTCTCGTTCGCCTACGCCATGCTGCTGAAGGATTGCTTTTCAGCACTCTGTACGGTCGGATTCGATCCATATTACGGCTTCTTCCACGTGAGCCGGCATGGCAAGCCGTCGCTGGCGCTCGACTTGATGGAGGAGTTCCGCGCGGTGATCGCGGATTCGGTGGTGCTGAGCTTAATCAATAATGGCAGCCTGACGCCCAGGGATTTTCTGACCTATCGAGAGGCCTGCCAGCTGACCGAGGAGGGGCGGAAGCGGTTTTTCCAGGTGTATGAGCAACGGAAGGCGACCGTGGTGACGCATCCGGTGTTCGGCTACAAGATGGCCTATGGCCGGATGCTGGAGGTACAGGCCCGCATGCTCGCCGCCCACGTGCGCGGCGACATTCCGGAGTATACGGGGTTCACGGTTCGCTGAGGCCTGGCGAGCGGTCGGCGGCCGCCGACCGGTGAGGGATCATGGACAGCTACTTGGTAGCGTACGATATCTGCCACCCGAAAAGACTGCGCAAGGTAGCCCAGGCGTGCGAGGACTACGGTTTCCGGCGGCAATACTCGGTTTTCCTCTGCCGACTGACCGCTGCGGATCTGGTGCGGCTGAAGAGCCGATTGTACGACCTCATCGACTTGCAGGAGGATCAGGTTTTGTTCATCCCGTTGTGCAACCGCTGCGCCGCAGGCATCGAGGCCCTGGGAAGACCGGTGGAGAAGCACGACGCCAGGGATGTAGTGATTGTGACGTGAGCGATCAAGGCAGATGGCTACCTGCTCGAGCCCGGGCTCCTGCGGGTGGCTAGAAGAGGAGATCGTCGCCGCTCACGTCCGTGACCTCGGGGGTGGTGTCGGGATTTCCCGGCCGGACAGAGAGTCGGGTGGCGAAGAAGTCATCCCATGTGCAACGAGGGCGAGGACGGATGAGGATGCCGTTGTCCGTCCGTTCTAGGGTAACCAGGCCGCGAAGGCCGAAGGCCTCGGCCCAGTCAGCGGGGAGCTGGATGCGGTTGCCGGCTTCGAGCGGTGTGGTGTGGGTTGGATTCATGCTACGCCTCCATGGATCTATAGTATTTCGAATCGCCCAAACGTGGAACGAGCATCCCGCATCGTTAGACCGCGATTTCTTCCACCAACCCGCCTTGGGGGGCAACGGGTTCTTCGATCGGCTCCAGGTACAGTTCAATGGCCTCACGAATGTTCTGTCGGGCTTCCTCGAGGGTATCCCCTTCCGAGAGGCACCCCGGCAAGGCCGGCACGTAAACGGTGTAACCGCCCTCCTCGGAGGGTTCGAAGACAACTTTGACAAGCATGGAAAACCTCGGTGGCATCAAGAGGACCACGGCTATGCTTCCTTTGAGAATCAACCCCATACTACAGCGCAGCGAGGAAATCATCGAGAGAGACTTCCGCTTGCTTCAAGAGGCGACTCAACGTGGAACGCTTGACCGGCCGATGAGCCGGCACCGTGATTTTGATCAGCTTGTCGGGCAATTGGTTCTGGAGTCGGATATGGCTTCCTCGCTGGCGGATGACGGAGAATCCCAACCGTTTTAGGGCAGCCACGATCCGGTCGTAGTTCTCGGAAGGGACCTTGCTCAAATGGATGCTCCTGTTTCACGGTCCGCTGACACCGGGGGAGCGGTCGGTAGTCGGCAGTCCGTATTGTTCGCCCGGCACAGACCCGTTTCGTTGGGTGTAATCCCATGCCGAGCGGATCAATTCATCGGTAATGCTCATGAGCGCTGCCAACCACAATCAATGCGGTTACTCAGCCGACGTCCGCATGCACCTGTACGTCAACGGCCTCATCTTTGCCATCGGATAACTCGGTCCCGACTTCATCATTCTGGACGACCCGGCCGATCACCCTCCGGCCGAAGCCGAGATTGCCCTGTCCATCGATGGCCGGGTCCGACGGTGGCCCGTTCGCCTGCCGGACGGGCTCACGGCCGGGAAACCGGAAACGCGAATCACCCTTCGCCCCTGTGGAGCCAATGTGTCCACGGTCGGGTGACCGTGGTTATTTCGGGGCAAGACGTACCAACCCTTCTGCACGACAACCTTCAATGGAGCCACACGCTTACGTGTGGAAGGTGGTGGCCATTATACACTTGACAGTCGTTCGATCAAGGTTTATTGTCCTGAAGTAGAGTAGGTAAGGAAGGGATAAACAATGGCTGCCATCGACTTTGAGCAGGCATTTCGCGCCTTGACAGGGAATTCACCCTTCCCTTGGCAACGAGATCTGTACGCGCATTTTCTCGAAGGACAGATACCTGCCTCTTGTAACCTGCCGACGGGGCTGGGGAAGACGGCTGTCATGCCGATCTGGCTTATCGCTCTAGCCAACTTGCAGGGAGGGCGGGGCGTTCCCCGGCGACTGGTCTATATCGTGAACCGCCGGACGGTGGTGGATCAAGCGACTGAGGAGGCGAAGCGACTCCGCGTACGCTTGACCGCAAAGGACGGCTCGGCGGTGTTGACACAACTCGCGGAGGCTCTTGCCAGTCTTGGTTCCGTTCCCACCAACGGACCTCTGGCAATCAGCACGCTCCGCGGGCAGTTCGCGGACAACCGCGAGTGGTCGGCCGACCCTTCACGCCCGGCGGTGATCGTCGGCACGGTGGATATGATTGGTAGCCGGTTGCTGTTCAGCGGATATGGCATCGGATTCAAGTCGAAACCGTTGCATGCCGGGTTCCTCGGCCAGGACGTGCTGCTGGTTCACGACGAGGCCCACTTGGAACCGGCGTTTCAAGAGTTGCTGATCGCGATTCAAAAGGAACAGGAACCTCCCCACGAATTCAGGCAATTTCGGGTGATGGAGCTGTCGGCGACGTCGCGGGGACAGGCAAAGCCGTTCGAACTGACCAACGAAGAGCAGAATCCGCCAGAAGTGATACCTGACCCACCGACGAAAGCGATCGAAGTTGTGTGGCGTCGGCTTACGGCGAAGAAGATTATCACGTTCCACGAACCCGAGAACGACAAGGAGAAGGTCGCAGATCGAATTGGCAAGCTGGCGAAGAAATACTCGAAATTGCATCCCGGAAGCGCGGTCCTCGTCTATGTCAATTCTCTCGAAGACCACGCCACCGTCCGCAAGGCCCTCGAGGGGGAGCAGGTTCAAGTGCTGACGGGCACCCTTCGCGGGCTGGAACGGGACCGGATGGCCGACCCGCGAAAAGAAAACGGCTGCCCCATCTTCGCCCGATTCCTGAAGCCGCCCAGGCCCGACGACGATGAAAAGGAGCAATGGAAGATCACCCCGATACCCCGTACGGTTACGGTTTATCTTGTTTGCACGTCCGCCGGGGAAGTGGGCATAGACATCTCGGCCAATCACATGGTCTGCGACCTGGCCGCATTTGATCGGATGGCCCAGCGGTTCGGGCGGGTGAATCGATTTGGCGCGGGTGATGCGAACATCGACATCGTCCACGAGGCGATACCCGACAAGAATAAAGAGAATGCTCCGAACGAACAGGCACGGTGGAAAACGCTGGAGTTGCTGAAGGAATTGCCGCTGATCGGTGAGCGGCGATCGGCCAGCCCTCTGGCGTTGCTGCAGCTTCGTCAGCGCGAAGACCTC
>JBGQLF010001259.1:0-3601 GCA_041499985.1 Gemmataceae bacterium | reverse complement strand
CGTGCTCAGCAGCTGGGCCTGCGTCGCTTGCAGCTTCTCGTTGAGGGCGCGGACCTCGTCGCGCTGTTTCTGGGCGTCGTCACGCTGCTGTTGGGCCGCGTCGCGCTGTTCGTTCGCCTGCTGCTCGTTGGCCAGGGCCACCTGCCATTGGTCCAGCACCCCGAAAAAGCCTCCCAGTGTCACCAGCAGGACTACCCCACTCAAGCTGGCAACCAGCGGGTTGCGGTGACTCCAGCGCCAGAGCCGTTCCACCCGACCAGTCGGCCGCGCCTGAATCGGCTCGCCGGCCAGCCAGCGCTCCAGGTCCTCGGCCAGCGCCTCTGCCGAGCCGTAACGTTTCGGCGGCTCCTTCTCCAGACACTTCAGGCAGATAGTCTCCAGGTCGCGATCCATTTGCGCGTTCAGTGACCGGGGGCAGACCGGCTCACATTCGCGGACCTGGAGCAACGTGTCCAGGGGTGTCGCGCCCTTGAAAGGCGGTCGGCCCGTCAGCAGCTCATAGAGCATGGCCCCCAGACTGAAAATATCGACGCTGCACGAGAGTCCTTTGCTTGCCGCGGCCTGCTCCGGGGCCATGTAACTGGGCGTGCCCACGATCGCCCCCGATTGTGTGGCCAACTCCGGACGGGACGCTGCCGGCGCGCCGGCCAGCCGCTTGGCCAGGCCGAAGTCGCTCACATAGGGCTGTCCCTCGGCATCGAGCAGAATGTTACTGGGCTTCAGATCGCGGTGCAGGATGCCGCGCTGGTGGGCATAGTGGACCGCGCGCGCCACCGTCGCCAGCAGCCGGGCCGCCTGCTTTTGTTCTTCTTTCCGGATTCCTGATCCTGTACCCCCGGCCCCTGGCCACTGGGCCAGGCTGCCGCCTTCGATCAGCTTCATGCTGAAATACTGCTGTCCCTGGTGTTCGCCGACTTCGTAGATCGGGACGATGTGGGGATGGTCCAGGTGGGCGGCCGCCTCCGCCTCGGCGTGGAAGCGCTGCACCTCCGCCGCGGAGGCTAGCTCGCCGGCGCGGATCATCTTCAACGCCACTGTGCGGTTGAGCCTGATCTGCCGCGCCCGATACACCACCCCCATGCCGCCGCGGCCGATCTCCTCCAGCAGTTCATAGTCGCCAAACCGGCGTACCTCTCTTCCTGGCGGGGAGCCGATGGTTACGGTGTCCGCAGGCCCCGGGGTCGCCGCGGCCGGGCAGGGCGGCGGCAGCACAGCCCGCAGCGGTGCCGCCAGCCGGTCGAATTGGTCCTGGTCGGCGAAGAACGACGCCAGCTCGTCGGCCAGCTCAGGATACCGCGCCAGCCACTGTTGCTGATCCGGCCTGTCGCCGGCTTCCACGGCTTTCAAGTAGGCGGCGAGGACTTCGTTGACGCGCTGTTCCTGGGCGGCGGAGTTCAGGAGTTGGTTCCCCATACGTTACTCGCTCTCGTGCAACAGAAGGCGAAGTTGTTTGAGTCCACGCTTGATCAGCCCGGCGACGGCAGCCGGGCTACGGCCAAGATGTCGGCCAATGTCATCCAGCGACCAGCTCTGCAAGTAGCGCCGGGTTAACGCTTCCCGCTGGGCCTCGGGCAAGCTGCCCAGTGCCTCCGCCAAGCGGAAGACCTGCTCCTTGCGCTGGGCCTGCTGGCTGGGGGAGGATTGCTCGGCCACCAACCACGCTTCCAGGCGGGCCGACGATTGCTCCAGGGCCGCTTCCAGGGAGCATTCCCGTGCCACGTCCCGTTTGGCCCGGTTCAGATCCCGGCTCGCGTTGGCCAAATTGTGGGCGAGGATCTGCCGCAGCCAGGCCGCCAGCTCGGCGTCGCTGCGTTGCTGGAACCGGTCCAGCATCTGGAGTGCCTGGAGGAGCGTTTCCTGGACCAGGTCGGAGGGATCGAGCTTCGCCTGGAGACGCGGGTCCATCTGCATACGGGCCAACAGGCACAGATAGGCCCGGAAGCGCTCCAGGGTCGGACCAGACTCTCCCGCCTTGTGGTTCATGGCAGTCCTCTACTGATATAAGCACCATCGGGCCGGAGATGGGGCGCGCCGGAACAGGTATTTTTGTTTTTTCTGGAAGACGGGACTCGTTAGGGTCCGCTCCCGGCATGTCTGTCGCTTGCGAAGACCTGTAGACGATTGCGGGCATGGTTGGAGCGCGGGGAACCGTTCGGTTCGTGGAGCCAACTATCGCGAAACTCGGCCAGCCGCCCGACCGGCAACCCCTGCGTTGGTCTCTCCCTCCCGTTCGCGCGGCAAGGCCGGGTGATCCGGGGCATGCGTTGGCTGCCTCATGGATCTATCAAGCTAGGTCGGCTGGAGATAAATCTGATCAGCTTAGTAATTCCGGCCGCACTTCACCGCTGCCGGCGATGGGCACGGGACGGCCAAGCGGGTCCGTCAGCGTGGTGTGGGGATCCATGCCGAGCAGATGGAAAGCGGTCGCCAGGATGTCCTTCGGTGAGACGGGCGTCTCGCGGACGTCGCCGCCGAGCTTATCGGTGCTGCCGACGATCTTGCCGTGCGGCACCCCAGCCCCGGCCAGGGCCATCGAGTAGGCACGCGACCAGTGGTGACGTCCAGCCCCTTTCGGTTTCGAGTCGATCCGTGGCGTGCGGCCGTGCTCACTCATCCAGATCACCAGCGTTTCCTCGAAAAGCCCGCGCGCTTCCAGGTCGCGGATCAGGCCGGCGAAAGCGAGATCAAAGCCCGGCAGCAGGTACTCCTTCAGCCGCGGGTAATGGTTGTTGTGCGTGTCCCAGGCGCAGTTGGCGAACTGGCCGTAGCCGTCCCAGAAAACAGTCACGAACTTGCAGCCCGCTTCGATGAGCCGCCGAGCTGTCAAACACCCCTGGCCAAAGAGTGTCATCCCATAACTTTCGCGCACGGCCAGGGGCTCCCGGCTGACGTCCAGCGCCTGACGCATGCGACTCGTCGTCACCAGGGAGAAGGCCATCTGCTGATAACGATCGAAGGAGGCGGAGGGATCCCGCGCGTCCAATCTGCGCCGCAAGTTGTCGAACTGTTGCAGCAAGGACCGCCGCCGGTCCAACCGGTTGGCCGGCACGTCCGCGGGGAGCTGCGTCGGCGACGACAGGTGGAAGCGCCCCTCGGGAAGCACGCCGCCGAACGGGGACTTGAAGTCGCGCGTTTGGCCGTCGGTGTAATGCGGAGTGATGCGTGTCCCTGCGCCTTCATAATCGGTCCAGACGGGATCATAGGCTTGCCCGAGAAACGCCGCGTAAGGCCCAGCACTGACGTTCAGGTCGGTCTTCGAGTTGAGCAGCCAGGGCAAGCCGATGTTTCGCGGTATCGCGGGCACGCGCTCGCCGGTCCGCTTCTCCTCCAGGTAGTCCACCACGGAGCCGATAAAGGGCCAGTGCCGCGGATCGCGCGGCCGCGTTTCCAGGTCCGGTGTGTAGGTCGGCATGCCGCTCAGCGCATAGGCGACGCCATGCTCTGGATACGGGTGGGTCATCGAGCGGACCACTGTGACGCGGTCCATGACGCGCGCGACGTTCGGCAACCGATCACAGACCCACAGACCAGGCACCGGGGTACGGATCGCCTTCAATTCGCCCTGGATCTCCGCGGGCGCGTCGGGCTTCGGGTCGAACGT
>JBGQLF010001258.1:0-3606 GCA_041499985.1 Gemmataceae bacterium | reverse complement strand
CCTCGGCCTTGGCGATGAACTCGGTGATCGCCTTGGCGTCGAGGGCGGGAGTCACTTTTGAATTCATGTACGCGCTCTTGCCGTCCTTGCCGATGACGAACGTCCAGCGGGCGATCCGCACGCCCTGCCGGATCGCGAGGTTATTCAGTTCTTTCACCTTGATCTCTCCACCCGGATTCGTCGGCACGCCGAACTTCTTGGCGACCGAGCCCTCTTCGTCGGCCAGCAGAGTGAAGTTCAGCTGGTGGTGCTTCTTGAACAGCTCGTGGTTCTTGACCGCGTCGCCGCTGATGCCGACCACCTCGGCGCCCTTGCTGGTCAGCGGTTGCATATCGTCGCGGAAGGCACAGGCCTGCTTGGTGCAGCCGCCCGTGAAATCGGCGGGGTAGAAATAGAGCACCAGCACCTTCTTGCCGACGTGATCGGTCGACTTCCACGCCTTGCCCTGGTCGTCGGTGCTCTGGAAGACGGGAGCCGGGTCGCCTACCTTCACGTCGTCCGCAGCGAATAGTGGGCCGGCAGCCGAGGCGCCCAGCCACAAGAGCGATAGCGCGATCCCCATCATTGGCAGAATTCTCATGATGCATCTCTCCAGGGTGTGTGATACCAGGGCGTAAGCCAAAAACTTACGGGACCCATTGCCGGTCGTCAAGAGCAGACTGCGTTTAGCCCTGAGCACACGGGCGAGCGCGAGCTTCGCGCTCGCCCGTGTGCTCAGGGCTAAACGTGCGTGGCACTCCACTTTTGCAGCTTCTGATAATCGCTGGTGATCGTCCGCGATGCCGCCCACAAGACCAAGACTAACGCGACCCCCAAAGCAGGAATCAGATACATGGCGTCATGCAGTCCCTGAGCCTTGTGCAGCTCGGTAATCGCCGCGGCGCCCTCCGCGGCCGCTGCTCGCCGGGCACAGTAATCACTGGCCCAGCCGGTCACCACGGGTCCCAGGGCACCTCCCAACAGATACATGGCAAAGAAATACAAGGCCATGGCCGTGCCGCGCAGCGCCGGCTCGACGACATCCTGAATGGCGGCGTAGACGCCGGAGTAATAAACGTAGAGCATCGTGCACCCAGGCAGCATCCAGGCAGCAAAACTCCAGACTGCGCCCGAGGGCTGCTCCAGGGCCTGAAAGATGCACGGAATGCCCACCAGGATCGCCAGCACACACACTTCCAGCCGGCCCCGGATGCGGCGGCCCACAATCCAGTCACATACCCAGCCCCCCGCGAACAGCCCCAAGCCGCCGAAGCAGCCGTAGACCACGCCGCTGATCCAGCCCGCCTGTCCCGTCGTCAGGCCGTGATAGCGCTGGAGAAACGGCGACAGGAATGAACCGATCGCATACATGTTGAAATTGTGCAGAGCGCCGGAAAGGATGAGCCACCACATCGTCGGAATTCGCAGCACCAGCAGCAGCGGCGATCCCTCTCGCCGAGCGGCGCCGACGTGGTGTTCTTCCGCGGCACCGCGAGGCGGCTCGGGAATCCACAGCGACAACACGCCCAACACCAGGCCCGGCAGCGCCGCCACAAAAAAGGCCGCCCGCCAGCCCCACACATCCGCGATGTTGCCGCTCACGATGAAGCTCAAGCCCAGGCCGAACGGCAGACCCAGCATGAACATCGAGATCGCCCGCGCCCGCCGCTCACGGGGGAATAAATCGCCCAAGAGCGAGTTGGCGGTCGGGGCACAGCTGGCTTCGCCCACGCCGACGCCGAGACGCATGACAAACAGCGAGGTAAAGTTCCAGGCCAACCCCGAGACCGCCGTGAGCACGCTCCAGAGCGTCACGCCCACGGCCAGGATGCGCGTGCGCCGTCCGACATCGGCCCAGCGCCCCAGTGGAATGCCGATCACGGCGTAGAGCAACAAGAACGCCGGCGTCAGCCAGCCGACCTGCGTGTCGGTCAAGTGCAACTCCTTGCGCAGCGGTTCGGTCACCGCGCCAGGCACTTGCCGATCGAAGAAGTTCATGGTGTTGATGCCCAGGAGGATGCTGACAACAAAGATAGTCTGTCGAGTCCAGATCCCGGACGCAGGCGGATGCCGTCGATCCGCGCCCGATACCGTGTCTTGCCTGTGGTCGCCTGATACGGCTCGGCTCCGATCAGCACTCCCGCCCGGATGCCCTGAAGCGCTTCCTTCAGCAGACATCGGTTATCTCCTTCCAGAGCTATTTCCAGTGACCACAAAGCTTTGCGGGCAGCCTCCGTGACTATTGCCCGGTGGGGCTTTGATTGATCGACTATTCTACCGTCCTGGCCACGATCCGGCTGTCCAACCTGAGAATTGGGTTGCGTTGCTCAGCAGCTCGGCTTTCCCCAACTCGGGCAGCCGTGGTACAATCCGGGGAAGATGTCGAGGATGAGAGCCATGCACACTGCACAGGAAACCAACCGGAGCGTCGAAGGAAACATCTGGAGTCGTCTCATTCAGCCGGGCAACGGCAGCTTTCCCGCGAACGCGGCTCGGGAGATCCTCACCATCAACTTCACCGATGCCGAGAAGGCCCGGATGCACGACCTGGCCAGCCGAAACGGCGAGGGCAAGCTCTCGCCTTCGGAGAAGGAAGAGCTGGAGAGTTACATCCGGGTTGCCGACGTCCTGGCCCTCTTCCACGCCAAAGCCAGGCGCTCCCTCAAAAAAAAGTAGTCCCGGGGTCTCATGGACGAGGCAACCAGGCAACGGGTAATCCTCCGGGCAGGGAACGTGTGTGAATATTGTCTGCTTCCCCAGAGTGCTTACCCGGTCCCGTTTGAAATCGATCATATTATTGCCAAGCAGCATCAAGGCAAAACCATCCTCAGCAACCTCGCTCTCGCCTGTCTCCATGATAACGGTCACAAGGGACCGAACATCGCAAGCTTGGACCCGGCGAGCCGAAGCCAAAGGCTCGTCCGTCTCTTCAATCCCCGCAAGCACAAATGGAATTACCATCTCCGATATGACGGCCCGGTTCTCGTCGGGAAAACCGCCATCGGTCGAGCAACGGTGGTGGTTCTTGTCATGAACGACCCGGTGATGGTGGCACTCCGGCAAGAACTGATCGAGCAAGGGTTATTTCCGCCCTAACCCTCGCTCCGGAGAATCGCCGTTGCTCTTCCGGGTCGGGCTGCCCTCCCTCTCAAGAGACGATGTTTGCGATAGGGGGCCATATCACCAACAAACTGTCAGGTTCTGTGGCCTTGCCGCGATGGCGTGCCCGCTCGGATTCTTGCCCACAAGCCGGCCGGTAAACGACTCCGCTGGCCCAAGAAAGGGCCATCATCTCGGGTTAGAACGGGACGACCAGACCGTTTTCGCCGTCCACGCGCACGCGCTGTCCGGTCTTTAGCTGTTGCGTGGCCCCCGCGACGCCGACCACGGCGGGGATGCCGTACTCGCGCGCTACCACGGAGCCGTGGGACATGGTGCCGCCGATCTCCATCACGAGCGCCCCCGCCGAGAGGAACAGCGGCGTCCAGGCCGGGTCCGTGCCCGGTGCTACCAGGACCTCGCCGGGCTCCAGCTTCGCTTCACGGGGGTCGAAAAGCACGCGGACCCGGCCCTCGTAAACACCCGGCGACGCCGCCGTGCCGACCAGCGTCCCGGGAGTCGTGGGGG
>JBGQLF010001257.1:0-3610 GCA_041499985.1 Gemmataceae bacterium | reverse complement strand
CGCGTGGCATGGCAGAAGGTTCCCCAAGTAGACAACCGAGCAAGAGCGAACGACAAGGCTTTACTCTACCACACTACTCCCTTGTGCAAAACCTCATGGCCAATTGTTGTGCAAAAGGTTATGGCCGGTAACAGTCCTCGCGTGTGGGCTGTTGCCTCCACAAGCGAGGACACTTGTGGTTACGTAAAGCAACAGCTCATTTATCCCAACATTAGGTCTTATACACAAACCGGCTGTCCTTGTCCGTTTTTCCTGGCGAGAACTTGGTACCGTTTCACGTGGCAGGTGAATCGTCCAGGAAGTGTATCACGAAGCACCCTTGACGGGGTTGTAGACTTGAGAGGCGACACTATCCTCGCGCCGCAGAGCACCATCCAGAGCCTGGACGAGCGAGGCGCCGATACCACGTTGGTGGATGGCGTAAATCTTCTGCCGGGCGCGGAAAAAGGCATCCACCACCTGCTTGTCCCATTGGCTCCCGGCGCCCTGCTGCAAGATCTCCTCGACCCGGCTGCATGGCATGGCCGCCCGATAAGGACGTGAGCTGCTCATGGCGTCGTAACCATCCGCTACGGCCAGAATGCGCGGCAGCAACGGGATGGCGCTGCCTTTCAAACCTTCCGGGTACCCCTGGCCATCGTAGCGCTCGTGATGATACAGCACGCCGGGAAGCAAATGACGAATTGCGTCCAGCTGGGCCAAAATGTTGTAGCCAATAGTCACGTGCTGCCGCATGTGCTCCATCTCCTCCGGCGTGAGAGCCCCATGCTTGCACAACACCGCATCGCGGATGCCGATCTTGCCAATGTCATGGAGCAAGCCGGCCAAGTAGAAATCACTCAGCTCGTCCTGGGGTAAACCCAGCTCGCTGCCCAGTTCGACGGCAACGCGCGCCACGCGCTCGCTATGACCGAAGGTATAGGAATCTTTGGCGTCGATGGCTGCGGTCAACGAACGCGTGAGACCGACCAACAATTCCTTCAGCTCGGCGTAGCGCCCGCAGGCGCGCTGGTGGAGGCCGAATAAGCCTGCGAAGGGAGTCAAGAGAACCGCATCGCTGCGCCGAAAAGCAGCCCCGGCCGACGCCGGCGGCGTCTCCGGAGCGCTGTTCGCTCGCCCTGGCCGAACGGTGACGGTGCGTTCGCTGGCGTCCGCGCCGGCGGGTCGTGAAAGCGCGTCCTTCTTGTTCAGGGCGATAATCCAACCCGGTGTGCCTTGTCCGCTCATAGGGAGGGCCAGAAGGTTGTGGATCTGAGGATAGCACTTGCCCCAGGCGGTCGAGGCCACCTCATTACACAAAATCAATCCGCTTTTCTGCCAATCGGGGCTCTGGGTAAGCAAAGCCGCCAGCTGCCGGCAGTCCCACGGGGAGAGGCACGACTCGCCGTGGATAAGAACGAAGCCTTCGGGCTGCTGGGCGATCCAGATCAGCGTCTGGGCCCGAAGAGCCTCGGCGGCCGCCTGAAGGATGCGGCGCTGATGCTTGTCCGGTTCCTTGTGGATCCTTACCCGGCGGGCCAGCTGATCAAGTGACAGCAGAGCTTCCCAGGCGCCGCCGACCATAGTCTCCGGCTTGACTTCGCCTCGCGACCGAGGCACGGACTGATTACTGCCGCGTAGACGAATCTGCACAGACTGGAGCCATTTTTGCAGCCGGACTTGCTCTTGTGCTGCCTCGGACGCCGCCCGCGTCAGTGCAGACAGAACTCCAACCGCGATCAGGACCAGCCGGCCGTCTTCGTGCAGCGGCAAGATCAGTTGGTACTGTCCTTTGGCCATCGGCGTGACACGGGCCTGCTCTTCGGTCGCCATCTGCTGGATGAGGGATTGCTTCCAGCCCGCCGACGCTTCCGCCAGTTCATCGGGGTCTTCGCTCCAGACCACCTCACCCGTGGTTGCATCGCAAAGCGTAAAGGGGATCCCGAACTCCTCGCGCAGCACCACGGCGAAAGCCTGGGCCTGTTCACTTAGGGAAAAGTGCCGCTCCTTGGACCCTGCGGGAATGGTGTTCTGCATAAGCCCTCAACCAACTCAAACGATAGGCGATGAATGATGAATGATGAATGATGAATGATAAATCCCATGGGCCGCGCCCCACGAGCGCCAGCCCGAGGGTGTTCCAGGTAGGATTCCTCGATCATGATTCATCGGTCATCGTTGTTTCCCCCGACGAGCTGCCGGAAGCGTGGCTGGCCCCGCAGACTCGACAAGTCCGGATCCTCAGCGGCATTCGCATGGCTAGAGCCTTGAGCGAGAGCCTTTTGCAGCAAATCCAGTGCCTGCGACATGACCTGGGGATCGGCGGACTTCTCCGCCGCGCGAGCCACGACACAGGCCGCCGCATAAAGCGTAGCTCCCGAATTCGGCTCGCGCTCCAGACACCAGTTGATATCTTGACTGGCACGTTCCCAGTGGCCCAGCCGCGCCAGCAGTACAGCGCGATAGCGCCAGGCTTCCACGAAGGAGGGCGCCGCCTCAATCGCCCGGTCGAAGAAAGATAGCGCTTCCGTTCCCTGCTTTAGTTGCATCGCCAGCATCGCCCGGCCATAGAGTGCCTCGGGCTGATTGGGATCGTGCCGTAAAACTTCGTCGAACGCTTCCCGTGCGCTCTGGGGTGACCTTTTGGCCACTGCAAAGCCGTAGGTCCAGCGCAGACGGTTGCGGGCCAACCGCGGCAGATTGTTCCCGCACGTGAAGGCGGTCTGGAAAGCTGATTCCGCCTCGGCATGCCGGCCCAGCGCCTCCAGGGCCATGCCTCGGCCGGCGTGCACGGACGCTTCATTGCTGCCCAGCTCCCGCGCCTGAGCAAAATCCGCCAGGGCCGCCTCGTACTGTTGCAATTCCAAGTGGGTCAGACCGCGATTGACGTGAGCCGCTACAAAACGGGGATCGCGCTCCAAGGCGGCCGTATACTCTTGGACAGCTTCGCCCCGCTTGCCGTATTGGTCCAGAGCGTAACCGCGATTGAAGTAGCCCCAGGCAAAGTCCGGCCAGAGGGCGGTGCACGCCTCGAAGTCCCCGGCTGCGAGAGCAGGTTCCTTTAGCTCCAGATAACAAATGCCCCGCAGGACGTGCGACCAATAGTGACGCGGGTTGAGGGCCAGGGCCTGATAGAGTTCGGCCACCGCCTGCGTGAAGCCGTCCCTGTCGCCTTTGCGGGCATAAGCGGTAGCCAATAGGTAATGATCCCGGGCACTGTGGGCCGGTGTCTGCTCCGCCTGCCGCTGGGCCGCCGCTGCTTGCTGCTCTTCGTGCAGCTGGTTCCAGTAGCGGGCACGGTCGAGCCAAAGGGCGCGCGACGACGGCAAATCGCGGATGGCGTCGGCCCGGTCCAGAAGGACCAGTCCCTCACGCAGCGCAGTGGTGTCGGTGGGCGCCAGGCGTTCGACCAGCGCGAACACCCGCCGCATCTTGAGCGAGGTCGCGCGCATGCGGCCGCACGAGGTTTGAGACGAGATCAGGTCGCCGGGCTGCTCGACCTCGGAGAAGCGCAGCGTGCTGTCGCCGATGCGGATCACGCCCGCGGGGCCGACCATCACCTCGTCGAAGCGCGCGCCGTGAATGAACGAGCCGTTGCGCGAGCCGAGATCGCGCACCTTGATGCCGTCGG
>JBGQLF010001256.1:0-3613 GCA_041499985.1 Gemmataceae bacterium | reverse complement strand
TGACGGCATCGCGGGCCAGGGCCGTGCTGTAATACAGGATGGCGAGAACCTGAATCAGCTCGAATACCAGATAGCACAGGTACAGCGTCAGCAGCAGCTGCCACCAATCGGGCGGCAGGGCCAAGCAAAACCAGAGCGCCCACGCCCAGATGCCATACATGCAGAAGACGTTGAACAACCAGCTTTCCAGCAGAACAAAGCAATTCAGCCCACGGCCCTGCGGTTGCCAGAAGCAGGCCAGATCGAGGTGCTTGCGACAGTGATTGCGGATGACCCCGCTCCGCTCCCAACGCAGGCGCTGCTTAATCAGGGCCCACCAGCTTTCCGGCAGCTCGGTGAAGCACTGGGCGTAGGGGGCAAACGCGATCTCGTAACCACTCTTGCGCAGACTCAATGTCAGGTCGAGATCTTCGGGCGGCCCCACGTCCCAGCCCTTGACCTGGTCCAGGGCGGTCCGGCGAAAGGCGCCGAACGCGCCGGAGACGATGCCCAGCAGGCCCAACCCGGCGGTGAGCATCCGGCCCACGAAAATGGTGCTGAGGTACTCATACGCCTGGAGCACAGTGACCAGGTTGGTGAAGGGGTTGCGGGCGAACACGGTACCGGCGACCGCCCCGACGCGGGGATCCTGGAACGGCTGCACCATTTCCCAGACAGCGGCCGGGCCCAGATGCGAGTCGGCATCGACAACAAGGATCACTTCGGCGCGGGTGTGGACGAGGGCGAAATTCATGGCCGACGATTTGCCGCCGCGCTCCGGCCGATGCAGAACCAGCACGCCGTCATGAGCGCGTGCAAATCGGCGGGCCACGGCGGCCATGCTATCCGTGGAGCCGTCGTCCACCACGACGATCTCCAGTCGCGGATAACTGCCCCAGATCGAGCGCAGCGTGTCGCCGATGGTGTCGGCCTCATTATGGCCCGCCAGGATGACGCACACCGTTGGGCAGTGGCTGAAGCGCGGCGCGACGGCCACGCCGCGGAGCCCGTCACGGAAGCGGCGGGCACAGTCGCACAGGCACAGGAGGATCTTGCTCAGGGCGTAGCGCTGGCCGTCCACGAGCAGCAGGGCCCACAAGAACAGCAACAACTGCTCAGGATGCTTGAGCGAGAGCCAGTACATCCAGTCG
This sequence comes from Gemmataceae bacterium, assembly GCA_041499985.1. Lineage (GTDB taxonomy): Bacteria > Planctomycetota > Planctomycetia > Gemmatales > Gemmataceae > JBGQLF01. Next base: position 2,483 of record JBGQLF010001256.1, on the reverse strand, counting down.
GACAGCACGATAGCCTCGGAGTTCCAGTTCGTGGGCCTGATGCCCCGGAAAGCGAAAACGGCAGCGCAAACACTCCGCCACGTGCTCGAGCTCGCCGTCGCTCCAATGGCAGTCCGAGCAGCGGTACGGTCCGGTCAAGAACTCGTAGTCGGCACCGACCACCAACCGGCGCGTGCGGCATTTGGGACAAACTAGCTCTTCCTGTGCCTCAAAGGCACTCGTCAAGCCGACGTAGGCACAGGCGTAGTGATGGAGGAACGTCTCGCTACCGACCCGGGCGGAGCCGCAGTGCCGGCATCCCAATCGAAACGTCGGTAGACCGTAGCACTTCGGGCATACCTGAAGGCGATCGACGAGGAACGGTTGCAAGACGCCGATTTCCGCCCAGGGACGCAGCACCTCGTCGGGAAACCCCAGGCGAAATTCCATCGCCGTGACGTCGAGCGTGGGCACCAGTTTGTCCGGTTGCAAGAGCGCCTCGGCCAGACCACCCCAGCGGCCGCGGACCCGCAGACGCTCGGCTGCCGTGACCTGTGTCGCCAGCACTTCCAGGCCCGCGCACGGTCGAGTGCCGTCCGCCTCCTGAACCATCAGCATCAGGGCACTGGTCTGGCAGCGATCCGAGCAGCACAGTTCCAGGCTGACTTCCTGGTCCGTGAATTCGAGGGCATTCCCCAAGGCACGCTGCCGCCAGTCCGGCGTGCCCTCGGGCCGAACGGGAATCACTGTCAGGGGTTTCTGAACCACGCGCGTCCCGGCCGGGGATGCGCGCGGTGCATCATGCAGAGTCTCGCGCCGTAGATCATGTACCGTGTCGCGCGTTTTGGGGTCGGTTCGGTTTTCCGGCGCGGGGTCTGGCGTCGTCTCGCACCACGTCCGGCGGCGCGTCATTGGGATCTCCTCTGTCCAAAGTCTGGAATTCCCCGCGGCAGTTTCACCGTGCCGCCCACCCGCAGCGCCATCCAGCGGGTCAGCTCTTCTTTCGGCTGCAAGTAGACCGGCAACAGGCTCTGCCCCGCCGCATAGTGCCGCTTGATGCTCTCGGGCGCCGGCTCGTACTGATCGCCCAGCCGGACCACGGTACAACTGACGGGTTCCGGATACGGTTCGACCACGAGGTCCAGCGGATCGCCTCCAGCCGGCACGAACCGCGTATCCTGAGGTAGATAGAGCACTACTTCCAGGGATCCTTCCTCCAGAAGCGACACCACCGGCTCGCCGGCTTTGCAGTATTCCCCCGCGAAGTGATGCACCTTGAGGACTAGGCCATTGGTAACGGCCTGGACCTGGCAGTGCGCCAGTTCCTCCTGGTGGCGCGTCATCTCGGCCTGGAGCACCTCGATCTTGACCACATAGGGGCGCAGCTGGTCCTGTCCTTGTTCGGCCAGGCCTCCCCCGGGATGATCGGCCCCTTGCAGCAGTTCCTGGCCCTGCTCCATGCGTTTCTTGAGCTCTTCGACGGCGGCCCTGGATTTGATAACCTTCTGCTCTTGCCCCAGCCGGGCGTAGTGGATCTGGTCGAGCTCGGCCTTGGCGAGCGCCTTTGCTTGAAACAGCTCGCGGGCCCGGGTCCAGGAAAGGCGTAGCTCTTGCAATTTGGCTTCCTCCTGGAGCAGCTTGCCCCAGGCTTCATAATAGTCGGCCACGCCCGATTGTTGGCGATCGACGACTTGCGTGGCGGAATGCCACTTGAGTTTGGCGATCTCGGCCGCGAGGGTCGCCTGGGCCATGCGCAGCTCATCGGCCAGCAGGGCTCGGCGATGGCGCAACGGTACATTGTCGAGCGTCACCAGGAGCTGGCCCTGGCGCACCCGGTCCCCCATGCGCACATGCAGGGATTGCACGGTGCCGTCGCAAGCCGGCGCGACCTGAAGGGTCCGCCCGCTCACGGTGCCGTACGCGGCGTAGCGGAAGTACGCTTGCCAGACGTGGTAGCCCGCCAGGCTGCACGAACCGATCAGGAGCACCGCCACAAACCAACGCCCCTTGGGACGCTTCGGCAGCGGCGTCGGATAGACGGCACGCTCCGGTTGCCGTTGGTAGGCCTGTTGCGGAAACCCCAAGGAAGGGGAATCTGTTGCCGTGATCACGCCGATCCTTTTCCCTTCGAGATAATAAACCCGTAGGCCGGATTCCCCGCGACCGTGCGCGCGGCTCCTGCCGAGCGGATCGGTCGTATCAAAAGTTCATCAAATGTAGGATAGAACACGAATTCGGACAGGAGGGGAGATTCTTGGACACGCAGCAAGAATGGTGAGCCGAGAGACAACCTGGGAACGATTACGAAAGAAACTCCGTGGCTCAGGCGCGTCGTCTTGCGACCCCTGCCGGCTCGTCCGGCAGGTGAAGTAGTTCGCCGGCTAGACTGCCAAGCTTCTCCTCCCCGACGACCCCTGCCGGCTCGTCCGGCAGGTCAAGCAGTGCGCCGGATAGAACGTGGGGCTAGAACGTGCCGCACGCGGAGCCTGGGAACTGCTTCACCT
>JBGQLF010001255.1:0-3614 GCA_041499985.1 Gemmataceae bacterium | reverse complement strand
TGACTTCGTGGCTATTCTCTCCCATGAGCATGAACCCCAGTCCCAGGACGACTTCGCCCTTGCCGTCCGCCGTGACGGCTCCCCGGCGAGTTTCGTGGCCGATCTCCACGTCCGCCACGTCCCGCACCCACACGGGCACGCCGTCGTGCGCCTTCACGACGATGTTCTTGATCTGCTCGACGTTCACGGTTCGGCCCAGGCCGTGAACCAAGAGCATCTGGCTGTTCTGACGGATGTTGCCGCCGCCGACGTTGCGGTTGTTCTTCTCGACCGCCTCAACGACCTCCTCGAACGTGAGTCCGTACTTGATGAGGCGGGCCGGGTCGATGCGGACTTGATACTGCTTCTCGAAGCCGCCCCAGGAATTGACCTCGGCGGTGCCTCGCACGGTCCGCAGCTTCGGCTTGATGATCCAATCGTGGATCGTGCGCAGTTCCGTGGCGTCGTCCCCCTTGCCGGTGACGACATAGTGGAAAACCTCGCCCAGCCCCGTAGACACCGGCCCCAGCTTCGGGCGCTCGATGCCCAGCGGCAGTTGCACGCCGCCCAGGCGCTCGTTCACGACCTGGCGGGCGAAGTAGATGTCCGTACCGTCCTCGAAGGTAATGACCACTTGCGACAGGCCGAACTTCGAGACGGAGCGCAGGGACTGGAGCCGGGGCAATCCGCTCAACACTTGCTCGATGGGAAAGGTGATCTGCTGCTCGATCTCCTCCGGACCGAGCGACGGGGTAACAGTGTTGATCTGCACCTGCACCGGCGTGGTGTCGGGGAAGGCGTCGAGGTCGAGGTAGCGCATCGACACCGCACCGAAAACGGCGAAGGCCACCACGCCCAGGATGACGAGGAAGCGGTTTTTCAGCGAAAAGTCGATAATCCAGTTCAGCACGACAGGCACTCCTCTAGGCGAGCGGCAGCAGAAAGCGTACTCGTAGGACGGCTCTCCCGAGCCGTCCAGACGGCTCGGGAGAGCCGTCCTACAGTGAACCCATGTCCTGCCGCTCGCCTTAGCGGCTGAGGGGTCTTCAGCGCAGCCCGACCGGGCTGCTCACTTGTGGCACCCTCACCCTTCGCCCAAGTTGCCCCGCAGGAGTTCCGCCCGCAGGGTGGCACTGCCCTTGCTCGCCACCAGTTCGCCGGGCAGCAACCCGGCGATGATCTCGGTGTTCTTGTCGTCCCTGGCTCCTAGCCGAACCGTCCGGGTGTGGAACACCTTCGGGGCCTCGGCCTTCAAGTAGTTCTTGTCCCGCACGAAGACGACGTGGCAGTCGCCGTCCCAATGGACGGCAACGTTGGGGACCACAATGGCGTGACTTTCTTCCCGCAGGATGACCCTGCCGGCCCCGAAGGTATTGGCCCGCAAGCGCCCCTCCGCATTGGCGAGGACGACACGAACCTTGACCGTGCGGGTCTTGTGGTCGGCCTCCGTGCTCACCCAGGTGATCACACCCGCCGCTTCCTCTTTGCCGCCGTCCGGTCGGAAGCGGACCTTCTGGCTGAGCCGGACCCGTTGCGCATCTTCCAGGCGCAGGTCCAGGGTCAACCACACTTCGCGCACATCGACCACCACAAACAGGACCTTGCTGGCATCCGCGACTTCGCCCGCTACAACGTCTCGGCTGACCACCACGCCCTCGAACGGGGCCACAACCGGGAGCAGGTTGGCGGTCGTCACCTTGGGGTCGAAGGTCTTGGCGAAGGCATCCGGCAGGCCGAGGAACTGGATGCGCCCGGCGAGTTGATGGTCGGGCACTGCTTTCAGGCTCTCCGGCTGGATCGGTAGGCCGAGGTTGGTCAGGACCTGCTGCGCCGCCGTGAGCCGAATGGCGGCTTCGCTGAGGGCGGTTTCGGCCTCACGGAGGGTGCGTTCAGGCACGGCCCCTGAACCGGCCAGCAGCGACAGGTTCTCGTAGTTCTTCGTCCGCAACCGAACTTGCGCCAAAGCTTGCAGGAACCCCGACTTGGCCTTGCCAACCTCGGCAGCATCCACCAAGGCGATTACTTCGCCCTCCTCCACCCGGTCGCCTACCTTCTTGAACGCCCGGAAGACGGTGCCCGGAACACGGGCCGAGAGCCGTGCCGTGCGGGTCTGGTCATAGTTGATTTCGCCGTTCCCCGTGACGAACTCGACTACCGCGGACTTCCAGACCGGCTCGACCTCGATTCCCGCCTTCTCTGCGGCCTCCTGGGAGGTGAACTGAATGCGGCGCTCGTGCGCCTTGCACCTGCTGTTGTTTTCGGGTCGCTCGCTAAAGTCCAGGGCACGCTGCGCCCGGGCGAGGTCTTCTGCGGTGACTTGCGGGGGAATGGGCGTCTGGGCGACCTCCGGGTGGTCCAGGGGGCACTCGTGGACGCCGTGCCACTTGCACCATCCGTAGCTCTTCAGCCTGGGCATCAGATCGGGGTTGCACTCGACGCACTCCGACTCCGGTACGCTGTGTTCGCCGCACCAATCGTCCCGGTCTTCCGAAGTGCTGCCCGTGAGCGAGGAGAACGACGGCAGCTTCCAGCCGGTGTGGTGGCCCCAGACCAGTAGACCCGCGAGGGCAGCGAAGACGATCAGTGCCGTGCCGCTGCGGCGCAGCCAGCCGACGAACGACGCCTGTAGAGGGGCCGGGGCGTCTGCCGGACGGGGAGCCGAGGGCGCTTCGAGGACGGCCATGTGAGTATTGGACTTGCTCATTGCGGACTCCGGGAATCAGGTTCAAGTGGGCAAGGACCGACGTCAGCGGGAGAACGTGCCGAGCGGATCGGCTCCGGCCAGCCCCGAATACTTCGAACGATGGCGATGAAGCTACGACGCTCCAGGAAGCCGTCGCTGGACCTTAGCGTGGCATGAGACGGAGACGTAGGACGGGTTAGATGAGGAGAGTACGGAGAGCGAGATAGATGGGCCGGTCGGACGGCTGCGAACGAGGAACCAGCGTATGGAGCCGCGGACCCGAAACAAAGTCGAGGTGGAAAGGCAAAGGCATGGCTGCTACGGCGGCAGCCCCCAGCGTGGGGTAGCGTTGGAGCAGCTTCGAGTTGTCCACCTTGTTGTTGGCCGGGCAGCCGGGCGGATGCTGCTCCTTGGCCGGCCTCCGCTGATCGCCGCAGGGAGCGCAGGCGGTCCTTTCCCCGTCACAGCAAGGTGCCGAGCAGCAGTCATCGCGCTCGCCGGCACATGGGCGCTCCGAGAACCGAGGCGAAACGTCTCCACCCGGGACGGCTTGGCAGAGGCACATACCCGGAGGCATGAGCAGCGGCCAACCCGCCAGGAGGAAAACCAGCGCTCGGATCAGGCGATGACGCACAGGACAAGCACTCCCATTGCCGGAACAAGCCACTTTACATTACAGTCGGCATTCGGGCGCGTCAATTCAACTGAAAAAGCAGCTTGCCACGCCCGAACCCGCTGGGCTTGTTCTACTCGACGCAGGCAGGTTTGACCTGAGCCCGACGCGCCAGCGAGGAACATCCCCTCGCTGGCGCGTCGGGCTCAGGTCACCTTGGCTGGGCTTGTTATCCTCGACGCAGGCCGGTTTGACGTGAGCCCGACGCGCCTTGAGCGCCTTGAGCCCGACGCGCCAGCGAGGAAGGTTCCCTCGCTGGCGCGTCGGGCTCAGGTCAAC
>JBGQLF010001254.1:0-3624 GCA_041499985.1 Gemmataceae bacterium | reverse complement strand
GGAAGGGATGATCATAGACAAACTCGCCGGCAACCGAATAATGGCCGTAGCGTTCCGTTTCAGCGCGGAAGGGCCGGATCATCTGCGAATGGCAGTTGTAACAACCCTCGCGCAGATAGATGTCGCGCCCGGCCAGGCGCACGGCATCATAGGGCTTGACCAGTTCATTGAGCGGCGCTGTCGTCGACTTCTGGAAGAACAGCGGAACAATCTCGACCAGGCCGCCAATGCTGACAACCATAACTGCCAACACCATCAGCAAGGCAACGTTGGTTTCAATCTTTTCGTGTGTAAAGGACATTAGGTCAGCTCCTGGAGTTCAAGCAGCTGTTAGCCCGGCGACACGGTTTGCTGGCACTGGAACGCCACACCGGTAAGCTCGTCTATGGCTTCATTCACGGCAATTGGGCTCTGGATAATTCCCACCCGAAGGGATGGTGCTGTGGCGTCAACAATGAACTCGACGTGTTGCGGGAGACAGGCTGCTATGCCGATTTCACCTTGCCCTCGGCGCCCAACCCGACGCAGACACGCAAGATCAACAGCATCTATTATGCCCGTGACGATCCCTCGCGCCCGAAATCGCATGATGTCGGAACCGATGCCGGAGTCGAACCGGTACCGGAGAACGCACTCCTGCTCATCCAGGGACCATTGCTTTTGGATTGGGGCCACCGGAAGTGGGGGCTTTTTCCCCGTGTTGAGAACGGCTGCATTCAGGCGAATCAGCCCCCGAGTATGGAGCGTTTGGATCTCTGGCTCAAAGCACGGGTCCAGATCCCGACGAGGCCGGATTGGTTCTTTGTCAAGGTCTATACGCACGGTGCACCCGAGATCAATCAAGAAGTGCTGCTCGGCGAACCAATGATTCGGTTCCACCAAGCCCTCGCTCAGCGCGCCCGAGAAGACAGTCATTTCCACTTCCACTACCTGACCGCGCGGGAGATGTACAATCTGGCACGCGCAGCCAGCGCAGGTTGGAACGGATCTGTCGCTGCCGCTCGGGATTACGAATTGGTTCCCCGAAGTCGCGGGGGCCAGCCCCCGCCGGTGGACGAGGCTGCGCGGCCTTCCCCGAATGGCATTAGCGGCTCACTCGATCAACGGCCACCGGAGGCGTCGTAGCATCTTCAGGTCACTGTGAGGTTGTCCGAACGACGCCAAGACTGCTGGTTCGGAAGGCCTAGGGGGTGTGTCCAGCCGGGAGCCCAGCAGCTCCAAAGTTTCCTTCAACTTCCTTCCTGATCGTGGATTGGCATGGCTTCTTGTCTTGTAACTGGTGGTGCAGGGTTCATCGGTTCTCATCTTGTGGATGCCCTGGTCCGTCGAGGTCACTCCGTCCGCGTCCTGGACAACTTCAGCACCGGGCAGTTGGTCAATCTGACCGAGGTCCGGGGCCAAGTCGAGTTGATCACCGGTGATTTGCTCGACCTCAACGCGATTCGGGAAACGATGCGAGGCATTGAATTGGTGTTCCACCTGGCTGCGCTACCGTCGGTTCCACGCAGTGTCCACGACCCTCTTGGCGCTCATGAGGCCTGTGCGACCGGTACCCTGCACGTTCTTCTGGCTGCTCAGAGGTCGGCGCGGTGCGGCGCGTCATCTATGCTGCTAGCTCTGCTGCCTATGGGAATAGTCCTCGGTTGCCCAAACGGGAGAGTGATCCCACGGATCCCCGCTCTCCCTACGCCGCCAGCTCAGGGAAGGCCTCTGTCGCTGTGTCAGTCAGTTTGCGGCTCAGCGCCAGGTGGGGGACTGTTTGGCAACCACAAATCGATAATCTACGATTCGTGTCAACCTATTCCTTTAAGAGTCGAGTCTTCTGCCAGAGGCGTGCGTGGTCAGGCTCGCCCCTCTAGGAGGTTCCACCATGATCCCAGACGAATCACGCGAATCGCCTTCAGGCCAGGCCTTGCCCGAATCCAATGGAGGTCCGGTGCCGATTCCAGCTGTCCGCCCCGGCGCGGATCACACTCGGCTGGCCCGCGCGCGCGCAGGAGAAGAAGCCGTTCCCCCAAAGCGATCCAAGGCTTCCTTGGAAGTGGAGTTTCTGCACGCCTGGAAGCGCCGGTGGCTGCTCGCGACCACCGTGGGCATCCTCTGCGCTGCCCTGGCGGCGGTGGCCGCGTGGCGCTACTTCCCACCGAAGTACTGGGTTCGGGCTCTGGTGTATGTGGCTACTCGACAGCCTGGCGTACTGGCACCGGTGGGCGATGAACTTTCGGATTTTACAAGCTATCAGCGAACGCAGCGCGTCCTACTCAAAAGCCAGGCGGTCCTTGGTGCCGCTCTCCAGGAGCTCGCGACTACCAACCCCGACCTGGTCGATCAACATCCCGATGGCGTCACCTGGCTGGACGATGCCTTGAAGGTCGAGGTCATAGCACCCGAAGTGCTCGGGGTTTCCATAGGGGGATCCCAGCCCGAGGCGCTCGGCACCGTGTTGAGCACCGTGCTGCGGGTGTATTTGGAAATCGCCCGTCGCACCGAAGTCAGTAGGCAGGAAGGACGGCTGGAACAGCTGACTACTCTTGCTGCTGATTGCAGGAACAAGCTTTCTCGAAAGGAGGCGTTGTTGGACACGCTGGCGAAGCGCGCGGGCACAGGCGACTTAGCCACCCTGGGCAACCGACACCGGCTGGTATTGGAGCAACTCGCCGCCGTCGAGCGGGAACTGCGACAACCCCTCTCCGAGCTCTCCAACCCGGAAGCCGAAGCAGGCCGGACACATGGCATGTTCACCGCGTCGGAAGCCAGTCGCTTCCACGCGCTCTTCAGCGACTCCAAGCAGCGGGACCGCGTCCTCGCGCAGTTCGCGCAACGCAAGGCCGAGTTGCTCCAAGCCATCCGAGAAGCCAAGCTGGCGCTACGTCCCGATAAACAAGGGCCTTTCCTCGAGAAGTATCAGCGCGAGTTACAGACCGTCGAGGCGGAGACGCGCGCACGGGAGCAAGAGCTGCGCTCCGTCGTGGAAGTAGAAATGCGGAGCACCGCGAGCACTCCCCCTGCCGTGCTCGCCATTCCGCGGCCCCCACCCGGGACTCCCCTCAAAGACCGACAGGACTTTCTGCGCGGAGAGCAGACGCGTCTGAAGGAGGAGGCCCGGCGTCTGAATGATGAGCAATTGGAACTCGAAAGACTGCGTAAAGAAATCGATCACCTCGAGATCACGCGTCTGAAGCTCACCTCGGAAGTCGACGCATTGCAAGCCGAACGTGGGGCTGCGGCCCGCATCAACCTCTTGGAAGAACCGACCCCCCAGCCTAACAAGACGTTGCAACGACGGCTGCTGGCAACGGGCATCGGCGGCTTCGCTGGCTTTGGCATCGGACTGTTCGGGATCCTCTGGCGCGATACCCGCACGCGGAGGCTGCGCACGCGGCAGGAGGTGATTCAGGATCTGGGACTGCCCGTGGTGGGAATGCTTCCGTGTTTCCCGACGCGCCAACCCCTGCCGGGAGTTCCGGGTGCCAACGCCAGGACCTTGCAGTACAACGGCCTGCTCGAACACGCGGATGCGACGTGGGCCCGACTCTTCTACGCCACTCGCGCGGACCCGTTTCAGGTCCTCTTGATTACCAGTGCCCTACCCGGAGAAGGGAAGACCTTCCTGACCTGCCAGCT
>JBGQLF010001253.1:0-3625 GCA_041499985.1 Gemmataceae bacterium | reverse complement strand
CGGCCGGCCCGTCGGGATGGTGGCGTTCAGTCCCGACGGCAGACGGATGGCAACGGCGAGTTATGACGGGAAGGCCCGGTTGTGGTACACGCTCACCGAGCCCCCGGCTCCCCCATTGGACTTGCCCCACCAGCAAGCCGTGGTGGCGGTCGCGTTCAGCCCCGACCGTGGAACCATCTTGACGGGGAGTGAAGACGGGACGGCCCGTCGGTGGGACGTTGACACGGGGACCCCGCGCGGGCGCCCCTTGGAGCATGGTTCGTCGGTTAAGGCGGTGGCCTTCAGCCCCGACGGTGGAACCATCTTGACGGGGAGTGAAGACGGCACGGCCCGTCGGTGGGACGCGGTCACGGGCCTGCCGGTGGGAAAGGCCTTGAAACACGACGCCATGGTCTGGGCAGTGGCCTTCAGTCCCGACGGCCGGACGATCCTCACCGGCAGCTGGGACCATACTGCCCGCCTATGGGACGCCGTCACCGGGAAGCCTCGGGGGGATCCCCTCCGGCACGCTGGTAACCTTCGGTCCGTGGCCTTCAGTCCGGACTGCCGGTTGGTGCTCACGGGTAGCGTGGACGCCACCGTCCGGCTGTGGGACACCGTCACGGGTAAGCCCCTGGGCCCGCCTTTGCCGCACGACGACGAGGTTCATGCTGTAGCCTTTAGCCAGGGCTGGATCGTGACAGCAAGCCTGGACCGGTTCGCCCGGCTTTGGCCGGCGCCGTCGCCAGTCGAGGGTTCTGTGGAACAGATCGTCGCTTGGGTCCAGGTGCTCACCGGCATGGCCCTGGACCCCGGCGGAAGCGTGCAGGTCCTTAGCAGTGCAGAGTGGCAGCAGCGCCGCCAGCGCCTTCACGAACTGGGTGGTCCGCCGATGCCCTAACCCGTGGGGCCGCCGGCGCACAGGCCTTCCCGGAGTAACAACACCTCGGAATGCGGGCAAGAGCTGAAATGGTGGGTTGGGCCGCAAACGGCCTTGGTGTCACAACTTTGAAAGGAGACGGTTCATGGCATTCCCGAATCTGACTAAGGTAGGCGTCTCGAATCTGATCAACCATCTGAACAACAGCGACGTAGCTGTAATCCAGAATTCCTCCAACCCTATGAAGACCCAAATCGAGACCCAGATCAATGCTCTGGTCAGCCGTCTGAAGAAGGTGCTTAACACCCCTGGCAACGAAGTAGACCCTAGCACGTGGAATCAACCTGACCCTCCTGGCTCTCAAATGACACTAAAGAGGCAAATCAAGGATTTGACCTCCGTGCTTTCACCAGCGCTGCGGCTTGCAAATAACCGCCCACCGTTGCCGGCCAACCCTAAGCTGAATGATCTGTCTGCGGATGATGTCGTCGCGTGTCGCTATGACGACGATTGTTTCGAAACCACGAAGGCCCAGTGCCAGGCCGTGGGAGGCACCGCCACACTGCCGCCTTGCTAGTGAGAAGGGCGCCGGCACGGCCCGCGAAGTATCGCCCTCGGGCAGCGGTGCGAGTCCGGGAATGGTCTCGCGCCCCGGCCCATTCCAAAGGGAAACAAAGGGGACGCAGCTCTTTTCGCCGGCTGCCATGCTCTCGCGTCGACAGTAGGCCGCGCACCGACACCGCGAAAGCATGCAAAACCCGCCGGCGACAAGCTCAGCCATTCAGACTCGGCAACGGATCCATCTCGGGCGGCATGTGTCTCCCTCCGCCATCCTACTGGGGCGCGGAAAGGGGACGCGCCTCGAATTGGGCGCGGAAAGGGGAGCCTGCTGATTGGTCGCGGCCTGACTGGAAGCGGCCTGGGTCTCCGGGTAGGCTTGCCTGGGGAAGAAGCCTCGGGGTAGGATGAGGTGAAAGGAGCCAGCCATGATTGAATTGACCGAAGAGCAGCGGCGTGAACTAGACAAGCCGGAACCGGCCCGGGCGCGTGATCCGAAGACCGACGAGACGTACGTCCTGGTGCGGGCGGACGTCTATGAGCGGATGCGGGCCGTCATCGACGGCTACACGCGGCGGGCAGGGTGGGACGACCCGGAGATGGATGTCTACGAGCACTACCGGGAGAAGTCCTGAAGCGCGGGGACGTCGTCCTGGTGGACTGGCCCTACAGCGACCGCACCGGCAGCAAACTGCGTCCAACGGTCGTCGTGCAGGCCGATTTCCTCAACGGGCTCATCGACGACACAGTACTCGTCCAAATCACCCGCACGACCCACGGCATTCCCGGCACGGAAGTGGCGATCCATCCCGCACAGGAGACGGGATCGGGTCTGAGCCACCTGTCCTTCGCGTCCTGCGCCAACCTCCTCACAGCAGACCCGGCGCTCATCGACCAGACGATCGGCTACCTATCCGACGCCGTCATGGGGCAAATCAATGACCGTTTGAAAAGACGGACCTGGAGTAGGTGCCGGGCCGCCCGGAAGCCGATGTGGTATCCGTGCTTCTTTAACTGCCGTGCCAGCGCGATATCATCACACATGTCCGCCTTGATGGCCTCGAAGCCGCCAATGGCCTGAAAGGCGCCGCGCCGGACGAGCATAAAGGCGCCCGCGGCATACGCGCCAGGGCCGGTCCCGTCCCGGAGTCCCGGCCTGGCAAAGTGGACCATGATTCCCCAGGCAAAACCCGGCGTCAGGACATTCTCCCAAAGCGAGCCGCAGCGCAGGAGCGGGAACAGGCTCAAGAAATCGAGTTGGTGCTGCTCCATCTCCGCCAGGGCGATCGCCAGGCACGCCGGCTGGTACAGAATATCGGCATCGGTGAAGAGCAGGTACTCGCCGGACGCCCGGGCCACCGCCTGGTGCATCGCGTTGCTCTTGCCCAGCCAACCCGGCGGCAGCGGCGGGTGATGGATCACCTGCACGCGCGGATCGGCTCGTGCGGCCGCATCCGCGATCACTCCGGTCCGAACCGTCGAGTGGTCGTCAACGACAAGGACTTCCAGGGTTACCTCCGTTTGCCGCAGGATGGACTCCAGAGCGGCGGCAAGATCCTGCTCTTCATTCCGTGCAGGCACGATCACGGTTACTTTCGTTGTTCGGTTGCCGCTGGAGAGGGGAACGGAATGCCAGCGAATGCGTCGGGCGGCGATCACGAGTCGGACGCCAACGGCGAGAGCGAGGAAAGCCACGGCAAGACAGAGAACCAAAAGGATTGAATCCCCTGTTGACCCCAGGAGTTGGCCACCCTCCCCAGTGGTGTTTTACTAGTTTGCCTTGCCGATTTCCCTCTGCCTGACGGCGCGCCGCAGGAACTCTTCGAGAGCGCGCACGCCGGCCCGATTCTCGTAGAGCACCGCGTTGGCCTCCTGGATTTTCGCACGCAGGTGCGCGCGGTAGTCCGGCTCGGTGCCGATGCGGACCGCCAACTGGATATACTGCTCGGCGTCCGCCGCCACACACTCGAGTAGCTGCATCTGCCGGTAGAAGCCCAGCGTCAGCCGGCCACGCAGATACGGCGACGGCAGCGTGACAATCGGCAGGCCCAGGGCTAAGGCCTTCAGACTGGTGTTGCCGCCATTGAAGTGAATCGTGTCCAGCATCACGTCGGCGACCGCATTCAGGTTCAGGTAATCGTCGTGGGCCAGACGCGGCAGGAAGCGGATGCGATCCTGCACATCCGCCAGCGTGATCGCGAACCGCTG
>JBGQLF010001252.1:0-3632 GCA_041499985.1 Gemmataceae bacterium | reverse complement strand
TGTCACCCTGTCACCCTGTCTGCTGGCTCCAGAGAAACTAATCCGTCGGTATCGAAAATGCCGATAGAAGCTAAAGTGTCTGTAGGGAAAATGCCGATACTAGCGCCAGACATATCTGCTCTCGTCTGCCACCCGTCGTGGGAAGCCGATCAAGCCGGAACTCGACAGCCGCCTTCCGGCCGGTGAAGCGGAATATTCTGTTTAGAGGGGCCCTTCATGAAAGTCCGATACCTCCACAGCTCGCTGGTGGCGCTTGTGGCCACGACGGGGTTAGTGTTTGGCCAGACACCCCAAACTGCCTCCTCCGAGGGGCTGAGGGGTGGCAAGTCGCCCTTCACGCCCGGACAGCAAGTGTCGGCGACGGTGCCGGAGATCCCCGCGCCGGCGGACCCGGGCGCGGATACCGCCACCGCCTTGGCTGACTCCACGGACCATGCACCGTCTTGGCCAAGCGACCGCTTCTGGGCGACGGCGGATTATTTGCTTTGGTGGACCAAGGATGGCAAACTGCCGGCTGTCGTGGGAACAGCGCCCTCATCGCTGGCCAATGTCTCCCAACTGCCGACCGGGGCCATCAACCCGATCTTCGGCGGCCTTGGACCCCACCTCGATTTTGAAGAGCACTCCGGTGCGCGCATCGCGGCCGGCTATTGGCTGGATGTGCCGCACACCCTGGGACTGGACGCCGCCTATTTCCAGCTCGATCGCAAGGCGATTCGGTTCACCGCCAGCTCGGCGGGGGAACCGCTGCTCGGTCCCGTGTACGACGATCCCGTGCTCGGTCGGCAAGTGATCATCATCGCCGCTTCTCCAGGCTCGTTGAATGGGCGAGTCGATGTCACGGCGGGCGAACGGTTCTGGGGGGCAGAGGCCAACGTGCGCACCGCCTGCTGCACGGTCTTCAGTGATCGCTTTGAGGTGTTCGCAGGTTTTCGCCACCTTCAGCTCGATGAATCGCTTACCATCAACACCAATGCCACCGTGCTGCCTAATGTCCCAGTCATTGGCGGAAGCAATTTCAACTTCAACGATAACTTTGGTACCCATAACCGGTTCTATGGTCCGCAAGTTGGGCTCGCCACCGAATACCACTGGGATCGCTGGGCCCTGAACTTGATCGGCAAGATCGCCATCGGCGATATCAACCAGATCATCAACATCTCCGGCTTCTCGACGATGACGCAGCCAGGAGCGCCGACCAACACGCAGGTTGGCGGTGTGCTGGCATTGCCGACCAACATCGGCCATCATACCCGTGATCACTTCTCCGCTGTTCCGGAAGCCACCCTGAACCTGAGCTACCAGGTGACTTCGTTCGCCCGAGCATTCATCGGCTACAACTTCCTGATGGTCACGGACGTCGTTCGGCCGGGAGATCAGATCGATGCCGTCGATGGGAGGCAGATTCCGCTGCTGAGCAGTTTCGATCCCACCGTCCGAGCGACGCGGCCGGTCGTGCACTTCAATCAAGTGGACTACTGGGCCCAAGGATTCAATTTCGGCATGGAATTTCGGTACTAGCAAGCGAGCACAAGTCCTCTATCGTTTAGCCACGAGCCTCGGGCGAGTGCGGACTTCGCGCTCGCCCGAGGCTCGCGGCTAAACGATGCGACAAGGTACGGTCCACTTTGGTTGACAGCCTGCCGAGCGCGTGCGAAACTACACTCCCTTCGACAGTTCGCTGCGGAGGGGATGTATCGCCTTTCGCTGCTGCCGAACCTCGGAGGTTGTTTCGACCATGTCGACTCCCCGCTACCGCTGTTCCCTCGTGCGCTTCACCTCCGGTATTGGTTTGCTGCTGGCCGTGGCCGGGCTCGCCGCGGATGAACCCAAAATGCCCGCTGGTGTGGTTGCCACCCTCAAGGGACATACCGAGGCGGTTTATGCGGTCACCTTCAGTCCCAACGGCAAGCAAGTGCTCACCGGCAGCTTCGATAAGACGCTCAAACTGTGGGACCGAGCCACGGGCAACGTGATCAAGACCTACGGAGGGGCGACCGGCCATCAGAACCTGGTCCTCAGTGTGGCCTTCAGCCCCGATGGACACACCTTCGCCTCCGGCGCTTCGGATAACACGGCCAAGATCTGGGACATGTCCTCCGGGGGCTCTGCGCGCGAATTCGCGCATGCCGATGCGGTCAACGCGATCGCTGTGAGTCCGGATGGAACTCGGCTCGCCGGCGCTGGCAAGGATGGCACGCTCCGAGTGTGGAACACAGCCGACAGCAAGCTACTGCTCACCTTGACCGGGCATCGCGGCCCGATCACCGGCGTCGTGTTCAGTGCCAATGGGCAAGTCCTGGCCAGCAGTGGTAGTGACCAAACCGTTCGCTTCTGGAACGCGGCTGACGGCAAACCGATCGCCACGATTGGTGCTCACGCCACGGCCGTGCAGGCAGTGGCTCTTCATCCCAACGGCAGTACCGCCTACAGCGCGGGCACAGACGGTACGCTGCGCTTCTGGCAATTGCCATCTCCGGCTCCCCGTGTTCTGACCACGCACGCGGAGGAGGTGACTGCCGTTGCCCTCTCGGCGGACGGTGGCCAGGTGCTCACCGCCAGCGCGGATAAGACGCTGCGTCTGTCGAACTTTGCCACTGGCCAGCAAGTCCGCCAGTTTACCGGGCCGTCCGCGGCTGTGCGGTCGGCCGCCTTGTCGCCCAACGGAGCCTTCATCGCCGGAGGTACGGCCGACAACTACCTCTTCCTCTGGAACGCCACCGATGGCCGGTTGCTCAGCCAGTGGATCGCTCACGCTGCTCCGATCACCGGAATCGCTTTCCATCCCGGAAGCGGACATGTGCTCACTGCGGGAGGAGATGGTCTGCTCAAGCTCTGGACCTTGCCGCCGGTGCCCGTGCAAACCCTGGCCGCGTGGGAAGCACACCCAGGTGGAGTGACGGCCGTCGTGCTTGCCAGCAACGGTACGCAAGCCCTCTCCGGTGGGGCCGACAAGACCATCAAGCTCTGGGATTTGGCCACGCGGAAAGCGCTGCGAACCTTTGGACCGTTGACGGAGCCGGTGAGCGCCGTCGCTCTCACGGGCAACCTGGCGGAAGTCGTTGCGGCCGCGGGTCCGGTGGTCAAGCTTTGGAACACCGCGGATGGCAAGGAGGTCGTGACGCTCACTCACCCTGCCCCGGTTCTTTCGCTGGCGTTCAGCGGCGACCGAACCAAGCTCGTCACAGGCGCGGCGGATGGCCAAACGCGGGTCTGGAATCTTGCCACGGGCAAGCTGCTGCAATCCTTCCAGCAAGGCGGCCCCATCCGCTCGGTGGCGTTCCTCAGCAATAATTCCTCGGTGCTGGCGGGCAGTGCGGACAAGACCGTGGCCCTTCATGCGTTGTCGATCAGCCGGATGCTTCCCGCGTCGTCAGCCGCGATCCGTGCCCTGGCGCTGACGCCGAACGGCTCTCACCTCTTGACGGGCGGCGATGACAAAAACGTCAAGCTCTGGAACACGAGCACTGGGGATCAGGAACAACGTGTCTTGACCGGTGCGGAAGGTGCCGTGACGGCGCTGGCTGTTTCCAAGAGTGGCGTGCTGGTTGCCTGCGGTGGGGCGGACAAGATGGTGCGCGTTTATACATTCGCCGATGGCAAGCAGATCGCCCTGCTCAAGGCTGCCGGAG
>JBGQLF010001251.1:0-3632 GCA_041499985.1 Gemmataceae bacterium | reverse complement strand
CCCGACGTGCCAGCGTGGGCACTGTCCCCGCGGTGGCACTTCGGGCTTGTGTCGCATCGGAAAGTCCCCGAAAAAACCGTTTGGTGCTAGTGGGCGTGGCTCAGACACCATTTCTGTGCTGCACCGCGGCGCGGAAAGCATCCAGAGATTCGGCCCTCAAGGCTGCATCAAACAACTGGTTCAGCTGATCTAGGTTAATCACCGTCTGTACGGCTGCCGCCAAATCCGCCGGAACTGCGGTCTGGAAACGCACTTCGAGAGTGTGCAATAGGCAGTCACGAACGCTCTCTACCCGCTCTTCTCTTTTCCATTCCAGCACTTGTTGCGATTGGCGCATATTCCACTCCTCCAAAGCCTGATACCATTCGTTTCGGCAGCCGGCCAATTCGGCAAAGATGAGGGCCAATCCCGCATAGTCCGCGCGCAGGCGGTTACTGGGTTCTGTTTCCGCCAAGCGTTTCCACTCGTCAATAATAGCCGGTTCGGCTCCCCCGTGCATCAGTGGAATCCACGGCAAGATACAACGCGCAACTTGATTCCGCGCAATACCCGCCAGCGTATCGGCCGCGCTCTCTTCGCGCAGCGTGCGCAACACGATCTTTAGCCGCAACCCCCAGTCCTTGGGCACCGGCAGCAGCATTTCCAACGTATCGGGCTGAATCGGTCCTGTCAGGTTCAGCAATGCTGCCGCCACCTGGAATCTGCCTTGCCGATTCGGGCCCGGACGCTTCTCCCGGCGCCAGCGAGCCACATACTCATGCAGTCGCTCCAGCATGTCCGGCTCAGGCTCGGATTGGAATTCAACCACGATGGCCCACGAGGACTCTGGCCCTGACACCGTGTCAAAGCCCGCGACCGTATCGCAGATCCGATCCGGCTCGCCCGGAAACGGCACAGTGCGCGCGTCCAGCCAGCCGTGAAAGAGTAACACCTGCTCGATTCCAGGCACGAGCCAGGCGAAGAATCCCGGCGGATTCAGTTTGGCGGTATACCGAGCCGCTTTGTCGAAGTCATTCATGGTTACTCCCAAGACCGCCTAGCTTACCTCGGTTCGCGGAGGAAGCGAAGCGGGTAAGCTGTGTTCGGGGAAGAAGTTTAACCATTGCGATGCCTTGCCGAAAACTTGCATCTTCGCCGTCGGCAAAACCGATACTATCTCTATCCATTCTCATCGAACACCTTTCACCTTTTCAGGCTGCGAAGATAGGCAAAGTCAACTCGTGCAAGTCTCCTGGGCGGAGAGGGCAAACCCATGACGCCGGTCCGGTGGTCATTCTGTGCGGTCAGCCTCCTGGTGCTCACCGGTTGTGGGTTGCTGATGGGTCAGGTGGATCGGGAAGTCAGCGAACTGGCCACTCGGGTCGACCAGGTCGAGATTCATCCGGCCTACGACGCGGCTCCCGCCGCCGTGGCGCCCGAAGTTAAGACCCCGCCGCCGCAACCCAAGCCGCCGCCCACGCCGGAGAAAGTTCCGCCCAAGCCGGCAGACCAGGACGCGCTCCGGCAACCGGAGAAGAAGCCGCCGGCACGGCTCGTCATCCCGCCTGGACTTCCGGGGACGGACGCGCCTCCCATCACCAGATTTCCCGAAGAGCCGGCTCAGAAGAAGCGCTACCTCCAGGAGCTGTTCCCGCCGCTGCCGCCGGCGCCCCAGCTTCGACCCACCGCGCCGGGACCGGAAGGCCGGCCGATGAGCCTGGCCGACCTCCAGCGCCTCGCGGCACTCTACAGTCCGGCCATTAGGAGCGCTGAGGCCGCGGTGGAAGCCGCCAAGGGGGCGGTCAAGCAGGCCGGCGCCCATCCGAACCCCACCGTTTTCTTCGAGCAAGATACCGTCGGGACCGGTCCGGGAGGTTATGAAGGGCTCGGCTTCAACCAGGTCGTCAAGACGGCCAACAAGCTCAAGCTCCAACAGGCGGCGGCCATGATGGACCTGCTCAACGCCAAGCTCGCCCTCAAGCGGGCTTACAGCGACTTGGCCTACCAGGTTCGGACGAACTACTTTGCCGTTCTCGTCGCGTCGGAGGGGGTCAAGATCAACGAAGCCTTGTATCAATTCACCAACGAAATCTATCGCGTTCAGGTCGAATTGGTGGAGGGGACCATTGCGGCTCCCTACGAGCCCTTACTGCTGCGGCCGCTCGCCCTTCAGGCACGACTTAATCTCGTCCAAGCACAGAATCAATACCTGGCCTCCTGGAAGCAGCTGGCCGCCACTCTCGGCCTGCGGGACATGCCGCCCACGGAACTGGCCGGTCGGGTCGATATGCCCATTCCGGTCTTCGAGTACAACGAGGTGCTGGCCCGCGTGCTCGCCGGCCACACCGACGTGCTGGCGGCCAGCAACTCGATCCAGAAGGCGCGATTCACCTTGGGGCTGGCCAAGGTAATCCCCGTACCCGACGTCACACTCAATGTTTTGGTGCAGAAAGATTACACGGCAGCGCCCAACGTTTACGTTCATAGCTTGCAATTCGGCCTCCCGGTGCCCATCTTCGACCAGAACCAGGGCAACATCAAGCAAGCGGAGGGGCTGCTGGCCCAGGCCCTGGCGGGGCCGGAGCTAGCGCGGAACACCTTGACCAGCAGCCTCGCCGACGCCTACAACCGCTACGTGACCAGCCGCGAGAACGTGGACATCTCCATGCAGCAAATCCGTGACCAGGTCCGGGCTTATCGCAATTTGTACGCGCGGCGGCAATCGGATCCCAACGCCGTCAGCTTTGGCGACGTCGTCACGGCCCAACAAACGCTGGCCGGTTACATCGCCGGATACGTGACGGCGCTCGGATTGCAGTGGACGGCGGTCAACGATGTCGCCAACCTGCTTCAGACGGATGACTTGTTCCAGGCCGGCCAGCGCCAAGAGATGGATCCCGTCCCCGACCTGCGCCGCCTGTGGTGAGTGGTGGAGTGGTGAGTGGTGAGTGGTGGATCTGTTACCACTCACCAGGTTGGGAGAGTCTGCCATGATGCATGCGATCCGACCGTGGCTCGTCCTCGCCGCTTGCGCAGGCCTGATGCTGCCCAGCGCCATACTCCCGTGCCGGGGAGACGACGAGCCGCTGTCCTCCCCAACGGCGATGCCGGATCGCCCGCCTCCCTTCGTGCTTCCGCCGCCGCCCGATTACACCATCATCCGCGACGACGGGATTGGGAGCCCCTTGCTGGATCGGCCCGAGGCAGCGCCGCCGGGAGTTTTCTTCAATGTGGAGTCGAGTGTTGTCTGGGCCCAGTTCACCAACCACCTCCAGGGTGGACTCGCCCCCAACTTCAACGTGGGCGGACCTGCAACCGGTGGTCTGCCGATCACGGGCGATTTCGTGAGGTTTCCCGGTAACCGGCTGGATGCGACCGTGAGCCCGCGCTTCGAGTTCGGCTATCGCTTCCCCGACGGCTTTGGCGAACTTCGACTCGGATACCGTTTCCTGGATACCCGAGGTGCCGACACGGTTGTGGTCGCTCCCCCCGACGCCAAGGACAACCTGGGACTAGCGTCGCAGGCAGGACGCCTGGATGTCAACATCCTCGACCTGGACTTTGGGACCCGGCAGTTCTCCCTGGGGCCGAATTGGGAGATGCGCACCGCCATCGGCCTGCGCTATGCCACGGCTTTTCTCGATTCGCAAGTT
>JBGQLF010001250.1:0-3637 GCA_041499985.1 Gemmataceae bacterium | reverse complement strand
GGTGAAGCCGCCCGTCGCCGGGTGCTCATCAATGACCTGGTCCGCAGCTGGGGCGGCCTGGCGCTGGCGTATGTCGGCAGCTATCTGTTGACTGCTTCTCCTGTGGTCCATACGGACGGGCCCCGTTCCGTCGAAGGAGCGTTCACCGTGGACGAGGTTGCACTCCTGGCTGGGCGCGCCGGGCTGCAAGGCTGCACGATCCAGCGGTGTTGGCCTTACCGCTATCTCTTGAGCTGGAGCCGGCCATGAGTATCGCCGCCACCCTGGACCTGGAGCAAGCCGCTCGACGCGTTTGGGATGTTGTGGTTGTCGGTGCAGGTCCCGCGGGAGCACTGGCAGCCCGGGAGGTGGCGCGTCGGGGCCTGGCCGTCCTACTCGTGGACAAATCCGCCTTTCCGCGCTGGAAAATCTGCGGCGCTTGTCTGAACGGCTCGGCGCTGGCCACGCTCGAAGCGGTGGGACTCGGCCGCTTGCCGGGCCGGTATCAGGCGATTCCCTTGCATGCGGTTCGGTTGGCAGCGGCGCAACGCCAGGCCGTGGTTGCTCTACCCACAGGCGCCGCCCTGTCCCGCATGGCTCTGGATGCAGCACTCGTCGAGGCGGCGATCGAGGCGGGTGCGGACTTCTTACCGCAGACGCGCGCCGTGCTCGACGGCTCGGCGACCCACTGCCGGCAACTGCTCTTGCTCCGGGGGGAACGGCAAGAGCGCGTCGCGGCACGCGTGGTGCTCGCGGCCGATGGACTGGGCGGCACGTTCCTGACCGGTGCCGGGACGTTGCGCCCGTCGGTCGAGGAAGGATCGCGCATCGGGGCCGGCGTGATCGTGGAGGCCGCGCCGTCGTTCTATAGTGCGGGCACGATCTTCATGACATGCGCCCGCGGCGGTTATGTCGGGTTGGTACGGCTCGAAGATGGCCGGCTGAATGTAGCGGCCGCGCTAGAACCGGCCCTGCTCAAGCGCTGGGGGGGGCCTGGTTCGGCCGCCGTCGAGATCTTGCGCGAAGTGGGCTGGCCGCCGATCGCCCAACTGGCCCAAGAGGCCTGGCGCGGCACACCGGGACTGACACGCCGGGCGTCGCGGTTGGCCGCGGAGCGCCTGTTCGTGATCGGCGATGCCGCTGGTTATGTGGAGCCGTTTACCGGCGAAGGCATGGCCTGGGCGCTCACATCCGGCGCCGCGGTGGCCCCCTTAGCGGCTCGAGCGGCGCGGGAGTGGGAGCCAACTCTGACGGACGAATGGGCCTCGCTTTACGAGCGGACCGTGGCTCGTCGCCAGCAGCGATGTCGCCTGGTGGCAAAAGTTTTACGGCATCCCATCTGGACCCGCGCTATAATCGGGCTGTTGGCGCACGCGCCGGGACTTGCCGGACCATTCGTTCGCCAGCTCAACGCGAGCACAGGGAAGGGGAGCTGACACCATCATGAGCTTTGCCATCCGGGGCCTGGGAACGGCGCTGCCGGCCACTTCCCTGACACAGGCCGAGGCAGTGGAGGTAGCCCGGCAGATCTGCTGCCGTACCGACGAGCAGGCGGAATTGCTGCCGGCACTGTATCGGCAGACGGGGATCCGCCGACGCCATCTCGCGTTCGCACCCGACGTGATTCAGGATGTCTTGCAATGGACGACGACCTCCGGCTCCGTCTTCCTGCCGCGCCGCACGGAGGAGGATCCTGGTCCCACGATCGAGCAGCGCATGCGGCACTACATCGAGGAAGCGGCTCCCCTGGCCGTGCAGGCCGCCCGGGCAGCGCTGGCCGAATCGGGCCTGGCGGCAGCCGAGTTGAGCCACCTCGTCACGGTCTCCTGCACCGGCTTCAGCGCCCCCGGCGTGGATCTCGCGCTGATCCGGCACCTGGAGCTGGCGCCGACGATCCAGCGCACGCACATCGGCTTCATGGGCTGTCACGGAGCGATTAACGGACTCCGAGTCGCCCAAGCGTATACGCAGGCGGATTCCTCGGCTCGTGTCCTGCTGTGTGCCGTGGAATTGTGTGGGCTGCACTATCACTACCGCTGGGACCCGAAGAAGATGGTCGCCAACGCCCTGTTTGCCGACGGCGCCGCGGCCGTGGTTGGAACTGCTGCCGAGGCAGCGCCGCCCGACACGTGGCGGGTGACGGCAACGGGCTCGTGCCTGTTCCCGAATTCCGAATCGGCCATGACCTGGAATATCTGCGATCATGGCTTCGAGATGACCCTCTCCACGCGCGTCCCGGACCTGATCGGCAAACACCTGCGTCCGTGGCTGGAAACGTGGCTGGGACAAAATGGAGTTCTGTTGCGCGACATTGCTTCATGGGCCATTCACCCGGGAGGGCCGCGCGTCGTGACCGGCGTCGAGCAATGTCTGGGCCTGGCTAGCGAGGCCACCACGGTTTCGCGGGAAGTGCTCGCCGATTGCGGCAACATGTCCTCGCCGACGCTGCTGTTCATCCTCGGCCGGCTGCGCCAGCGACAGGCCCCGCGGCCGTGTGTCGCCCTGGGCTTTGGGCCTGGGTTGGTCGCCGAGGCGGCTCTCGTTCGCTGAGCGACGGCACTTACTTGCCCGCCTTCAACTCGATATTCAAGACCTGGCTGTCTTCGACGAGTCTGATTGCCGATCGGCCAGTTCGGCCCGGTGGTGGTAGAGGACGGCCAACAGCTGCTCGTCGTCGATGTCCCACAGGGAGCGCCCAGTCTGGTCCTCGCCCAGGAATCCTAAGTGGGCGAGCAACTGGCCGAGCCGTACATCCGGGGACAACTCGCATACCTCGGCCAACACGGCTAACGCCTCGCGCTGAGTCGCCGGAATCATGGCAATAGGTCTCCGATCTTGGGGTCCGGCCCGAATACCCGGCGGAGCCGGCCGATGACCTCGACCCGGACCAAAGTACCAGGTCCAACCCCGTCCAGACAGACTTCACCGATCCCGGAGATACACAGCGGCCGTCTCAAAGGCTTCTTCTGGCGTCCCGTTGTCTTTGCCCGTGTCGAATACGCACGGCTCATACTTTTCGTGGCTGTAGGTGTAGAAGGCCATGCTCCAGCGGTCCTCGGCGAAGTAGCGCAACCGGCACAGGTGCAAGGGGACGTTCCGCCGCCGCTCCAGAAACTGCTCGCGGGTCTCTCCCAGAGTTCGGAGCACCGCCCGCGAAGGTTTCTCCGGTTCGGTGTAGGCGTCAATGTAGCAGAGCGCCCCGCGAAAGCGGATGTCCAGGCGCGTGAACTTGCCCGCGTAATGCTTCTCGGCATACGCGCGGAGGCGTTGCTCCGTGCGCTGCCGGACAGCCGGGGGGATCTTGACTCCACCGGAATGAGGATCATAAACCCATGGCATAGCGTTGCATCACCTCCTGTCCTCGCTGCCGAACGCGAGAGAGTCAACAGCTCTCGCGGAGTAACGCGTACGGCTCGCGTCAAAAACTTCCAGCTGACAGAATAGGCGACCAGAGATAATTGGACAAACTCCTAGGCAAGCGGGCGGAGGCGGAGACGGCGTACCGCGCCGCCCTCGGCATTCAGGAGCGCCTGGCCGCCGACTTCCCCGTCGTCCCTGAATACCGTTTGGAGCTAGCCACCAGCCACAACAACCTGGGCATCCTACTGGCAACCCTGGGCAAAGGGGTGGAGGCAGAGGCCGCGTACCGCACCGCCCT
>JBGQLF010001249.1:0-3654 GCA_041499985.1 Gemmataceae bacterium | reverse complement strand
GCCATTCGCTTGGCATCGGCCACGCTGCCCACGACGTCGATCAGGCAGGGGACATCGAAGCGGGCGGCGAGCTTGAGCACCGGATCGATGATATAGTCCGGCAGCCTGCACTCGCCGGCATGGACCTTGATGCCTCGGAACAGCCGGCCCTTGAGGGCTGCCTCCAGCTCCTCAAGGACGGGCCGTTCGTAGTTCGGCAAAGCGTATGCATAGGCGATCAGGCGGTCGGGATAGCGCGTGACCGCATCCTCGGCCATCGTGAGCGAGCGTTTCGTGGTCGTACAAATCGCGAACACGATCGACTTATCGACGCCGGCCTTGTCCATCGTGGCGACGATGACCTGGGCCGGCCATTCCGAACGTGTTGCGTCCCCATGCTTGAGGTGGACATGCGAATCAATGATGAGCGCCTTCTTGTGGGTGCGCTCCCTGGCGAGGACCGTTGCTTGCGCCGCCGCTCGTTGCGTCCCCAGCGCCAAGCCGGCGCCGGCCGCTCCCACGGTCCCCAGGAATTCCCGCCTCGATATCGTGCTCCACATGCTTACGTCGCCGAGTAGAGGGAAGAACGGATTAGCGATTCCTCGATTGATGGCCTTTCACAGGCTCGCGAGTTTCTTGCGCTGGCCCCACACCTTCTCGAACGCATTGATGTACTGATCCACCAGTTCGGGCACCTCGGACGTGAAGTACGGCAGTCCCACGGCCGTCCGGTTGACCTCTTCCGAGCCGGACAAATCGGGGAGCTGTGGCGGATGGTTCCACCACTTGCTCTCCCTATACAAAGCCATCTTATGCTGAAGCGGGTAGGTGTGTGCCCGAGCCGCAACCCCCTCTTTCTGGAGTGCCTTGATGAGCGCATTGCGCGTGATGCCGGTTTTCTTCTCATCCAGGAACAGCACGTTCGCCGAGTAATAGAGCCGCTTCGCGTCGGGCCGCGTGCGCTGCTCGGACAGACCTTCCAACTGAATCAGGCGATCGTTGAGCCGGCGAATCTGGGCGACGCCCGCCGCGTTGCGCTGGTCCATGACCTGCATTTGCCGGCGCGCCAGGGCGGCGGCCAGCGGGTGCATCCGGAACTTGGTCCCCAGGCCCGTGCCGTAATACTTGTAGTACGGGCTGCTGGCAGGGAAGCTATGGGGCGAATCGTAATGCCCGAAGGTGCTGGCCCGCTCGTAGTCCTCCGCGCGCTGATACATCCCCATGCCGCCCTCCATGGCGGGCACCGGCTTGGACATCTGATAGCTGAAGATTGCCATCCGGCCCCAGGTGCCCATCAGTTTGCCCTTCAGCGACGTGCCGTGTGCGTGCGCTGCGTCTTCCAGCACGATCAGCCCGTGCTTCTGGGCGAAATCACCGATCTCGTCCATGTCGGCGGGCAACCCGACCCAATGGACGGGGAACACAGCCTTGGTATTGGGCGTGAGCCGGCGCCTGGCGTCCTCGACGTCGAAATTAAGCGTCCGCGGGTTGATGTCCACGAAGACCGGCACCAGGTCGAACAGCCGCATCGGCACGATCGTGGCGAAGAACGTGTAGCTGGGCACCATGATCTCGCTGCCCGGCGGTAGGTTCAGCGCAAAGAACATCGCCGTGATGGCGGCCGTGCCGCTACAATGGGCCTTGACATAGGGGATCTTGTAGTAGTCCCGCCAATCCTTCTCAAGGGCGGTGATCGCTTGATAGTTTGGGTTGCGCAGGACGTCGAGAACCGCCTTTTCGTCCTCCGGCCCGAAGAGGGGCCAGTACGCGGCCTGGTTGGCCCTGGGATACATGACGGCCTTCGGCCCGCCGAACAGCGCCAGGTCGTCTTCAGCCCCAGCGGACGCCGAGTGGACCACTGCGCCGGCGGTCACTGCCCCGGCCGATTTCAAAAACATTCGTCGCGTGCTGAGCGCCGGCTGATCGTGGTTCTGGCGTGACATGGTCGGGATCTCCCAGGGGTCTGATTCGAATCGGTTGAGTGGTTACTGCCCAATGGTTCCGCTGACAACGTTGGACATCTTCCTCCAGGGGCCGAGCTGAGACGGACCCTCCGCCACGGAAATCTCATACGCCTTCACCGGGTTCTTGTAGGTCCGAACGCCATCCTTGATGACGCCTTCCGCCTGAAGCTCCGATCGCTCCATATCCTTGATCCCGGCGCTCGTAGTCCCTGGGAACAAGATGGTACATTGGTAGAACTTGTCCGGCTTCCCCTTGGTGAAGCGGTATTTGACTTGGAAGAGCACGACTTCCTCGTCGCGGAAGGTCGCCTTTGGGTCGGACAACTCCATCTCGCCGGGCACCGGCGGCTCGCTCTCGACCACCGCCACTGGGGCTGCGGCCCGCGGTGGTTCACTGCTGTTTTGACCGCATCCGGACGCCAGCAGAAACAGGGATAGGCCTGCGAGATAGCCAATGCCAAGTCGTCGGGTCGAGCAGAACACGAGAAATCCTCCTACTGGCACCATCAATTCCCGTCCTTTGGGCCCGTACCGGTTCCTTTCTGCATCGGGTCTGTCGGCATAAGCTTGCCAGGCCCTGGCGTCGGCCGTCTGCCCATGAGGCCCTCGCGGAGATCGATGTTCAACGGCCCGCCCGAGTCGGGAATCGTCACGGTCAGGGACGTGCCTCCCGGGTCCGTGTATTTTGGCGGTATCGATTCCGCCCATTTAGGCATAATCTCGTGCTTCGGATTTACACCCAGCGGCGCACCGGTTTTCCAATCGGTTTTGCGGCTAGCCCATACCTTGTACTCCCCAGGAACGAGCCCCTTGTCGCCCTGCCGGGAGCCGATAACGAAGAAGTTGCCCTCGTTGTCGGTGATCCCTATCCCACCTTCGCCTTTGGTCCCCAAAGCAGGCTGGAACCCAACCACCGCGCTGTCCACGGGTTTTCCCCGGGCGGTTAGCTTACCCTCGACTGGAACACGTTTCAGTCCATCTCCGCCGCACGCCGCCAAGGTCAGCAAGGCCAGAAACAGAATTCCCGTCATGATGCAGCGCGGTGGCCGCATGGTCGCCTCCTTCCCAAGCAGCGTAGCGGCGCGGATGCGGACACACCCGCGCCGTTATTCGTCCATATTTGTCGCATGCCCGGCCGTAAGGCCGGCTAAAACGGTTGAGTCGTTAGGACCTGGCCGTCCGCCATGCGGCACAGTCTTGTGAGGGTCGTGACATCGATGGTCTCACTGATGAAATGGACCGAGCCATCAGCGAACACGAAGTTGACCCCGCCGGGATGCACGCTGTTCACGTTGTACCAGGTGGGGCGGACGTAACTCGGCAGATTGGCGCCGCTCGCGTAGCCGGCGTAGGTATGGATGTTCAATCCCTGGGGCGGTATGGTCGTGCTCTGGACACCCACGGGATCGCGGAACCCGTTCCCGTAATTGCCCGCGTAGCCATAGGAACCCGTGACGCTGTCATAGGTCGTGAGCACGGTCTCAGCCATGGCGAAGGTATTGCTCGTGCCGTCCGCCACGTCGGTGATGCGCGTCGTGCTGTTCTCGCCGAACATGTACTGGTTGCCGATGGTTTGGTTTCTCCAATAGTTGAAGTACCATATGCCGCTGGACGAGGCGACGAACCCGTAGGAGGTTTTGTATGCCGCGATGGTTCCAGTTTTTGACGATTCGGGACTTTCTCTGTAGGTGTAGTAATTGTAGGCGTCGTT
>JBGQLF010001248.1:0-3658 GCA_041499985.1 Gemmataceae bacterium | reverse complement strand
CTCAAGGCCGCCACTGAGGAAGCCCAACGGAGCAGCGACGCTCGGTAGTCCACTCCGGCGCCCGCGCCGGCTGACCCGAAAGCGGTCCTTTGGAGCGGAAAAGGTGTCCCGAACCGATAACATCGGTTCCGGACACCTTTTCCGCTCTATGGGCCGAGGACTGACCCCGTGGACGTTACGGGGCTTTCGCCCTGCTTTCCGAGAGTTCAGCGAGGCGGTGTTCCAAGCGCAGGAAGGACTCCTGCGCCCGCAATTCCGCCTGCTGGACGCGGGTGCAGACCATCATCACGCCCGCCCCGATCAGGAGAACGAGCCCGCAAAAGAGGGCCAGGAGTGCGTGGAAGTGGTCGGGGAACTCGGGCGCCAGGAGCAGGAAGCAGGTCTCCAGGAGGACGGCGAAGGTCCAGGAGAGGGCAGCCATTGCTGCTGGTTGCGTCCGCAGGTGCAGTGTCCCCCGGCGCAGGGTCCACGCGGTCAGGCCAGCCCAGGCCAGGGAGAAGACCACCACGCCCACTAGGCCCGCGCGGGCCAAGGGCGGCAATTTGTCGTGGATCAGTGCGACCGTGCCCAGGAAGATCGCTTGGGCGACGGCGGCAACGGTCACGAGACCCAGGAACACTTTCATCGGCAGGGACAGTTTCTTTTCCAGCATGTCTTGCAACTCCTTGGCATAGCGCTCCCGAAGGAGCGGGTTTTGGGGTTCCAGTTCACACAACCGATCGCGCAACGTCGGGTCGAAGGGCACGACTCACTCCTCCTTCCCCAGCAGAGCGCGCAACGCCTTCTTGGCGTGGTGCAGCCGGGACTTGACGGTCCCCGATGGGACGTCCAGGATCTGAGCGATCTCGTCGATGGAAAAATCCTCCAGAAAGAAAAGGGTCAGCACTTCGCGCTGGGGCACGGGCAGCTGCACGAGCCCGCGGTGGAGCTGTTCGGCGTTCTCGAAGTCCTCCCGGTCGGTGGCCTCGTCGGCCGGCGCAGTCGCCTGGTAGTCCTTGAGGAACCGGCGGTAGGTCGCCTGGACTTGGCCGTGATTGAAGGAGGCGTGGCGGGCAATACGGTACAGCCAGGGACCCAAGCTCCGCGGCTCGCGCAGCGCCCCGATGCCGGACAGGACGCGGAGCCAGGTTTGCTGTAGGACGTCCCAGGCGTCCTGCTCCTCGTCCACCAGTCGGCGGATGAAGTAGAGCAGCCGTTTTTCCCAGGTACGGACCAGTTCCTCCAGGGCGGCCTTCTCGCCACGCCGGCAACGCAGGACCAACAGCTCCTGATAAATCGCTTCTGCCGTGCGCCGCACGCGTTTGATCCCTCCCGGGCCTAGCCATATAGACCGGCCCGGCGGCATACCGGTTCAAAAGGTTCTCGGAATTCCATGCCGTTCCCAGGGCCGTCGCCCGAGGACAGAGGATCGATGCTGTTCGCCGGAGGGCTGTGAGTGGGAGGGCAAGGGACCGGAAAAGGCATCGGGAACCGATAACATCGGTTCCCGACACCTTTTCCGCTCGACAACGGCCGTGGCAGCCGGATCAGGAGTTATTTGGTGAGCTTGATGTCATAAGCGCCGGGTTGGGGGTTGGCGACCACCTCGACCGCCAGCGGCGTCTTGTTTTCATCGAGGTATTTGGGATGGACAGTTTTCGGCATCGGCGCCGAACCCGGCAGGGTATCCGTCAGGGTCACCTTATACCACCCCACCGGCGCTCCGGGACCACTCGGATCGGATCCTTTCACGCCCATCGTGGCGAGCTGGTACTGGCCTTGCGCATTGATCCGGCTCCAGCACCCGATGCGGTAAGTATTCCCCTTGGAGCCGTCCGGCGTGAACATCACGGCCAGGCCGGTGAGGGGTTTGTCCTCCAGCGTCACCGTCCCGGATACCGGGACCAGCTTGAGATCACCGCCACAGCCCGCCAGAGTCAGCAGCCCACCAACACAAAGAATCAGTAAAACGGGCCGACCGAGCGGAATCTGCTCCATTGCCATCGCGATACTCCATCTCTAACTACCGAGTATGGGGTCGGGGAGATGTCTCAGGGGAGGAGTTCCCGGATCGGCTGGCCCCCTTCGAAGAGATGGATCGGCCGTCCCAAGGCGTCGCTTGCCGTTACCAATCACTCCCCAGGACGGTGCCATCATCGGGAATGCACGCACTCACCCAGGTCGCTTTCGAGACTCCCGAGGAGACGCTGCGCACGCTTCCGTCCCCCAAACCCACGATCATGACTTCATGGGGCGACACGGTCGTTTCAATATTACAAGTCCCGCTCCCTACAGCCGTACTGCTGGGCCGAATCTGGAACGGAAGGTTGCCGAACGAGATTTCCGGCAAATTACTGCCCAACGACATGTTGCTGTTGGTTCCCCTGAGACTCTTGTATTCCGCATAGCCGAATCCCGGGATGTTGTGTTGCCCGGTGTCCCAGGGCTCGGCCGCCCACTCCTCGACGGTCACGCCGCCGAACGCGCCGGGACCGTTGGCGTCACAGAGCTTCAAACGATGGGCCAAGATGACCGTATTGGAGGTGCCGTCCGGCATGGAGCTGGTGATGCTGCCGAGCCTGTTCGGATCGAAGACCAGCACATTGCCCGCGTAGTTGCCGGAACCCCAATTCGTGGCACTCAAGGAGCCGTCCGCGGTAGCATGCGTGTTGGTGGGCTCCGTCGGATCACTCGGGCAGATATATGTCTTGATGACGTTCGTTGCGACAGCCGTAAAACCCGACCGGAAAATGTAGTTGTTGTTGGCCAACGAAGGAGTACCCGCGGGCGTTCCCAGGACATAAATGTTATTCTGCTCGAGGTAGGGTAAGAGGAAGAAAAGGAAGTTGGCATTGTTGCGGGTGGTCGTGACGCAAGGGCAGGTCGGGCAGCAGTAGCTATATAAGGGGGGAACCTTGCTGTACGTATCGACGTAGCCGTGGACCGCGAGGCCGATCTGCTTGACGTTATTCGTGCAGGTCATACGGTTGGCCGCGTCGCGGACTTTCTGGATGGCTGGCAGCAACAGGCCAATCAAGACCGCGATGATGGCAATGACCACGAGCAGCTCAATCAGCGTGAACGCGGATCGAACCGGAGAACGGCATTGGCGCATGAATGACTCCTTGTAAAAGGGAAACGAGAACCGAGCCTTTGGGCCTCTACCCTGGGATTCAAAGCATCTCGCGCCGAGCGGTGGCGTCCGTCTCCAGAGCAAGGGGACGTTTGCCCCTCAACGGCGCGCTGAATGAGCAAAGCTGGTAGGACGGCGATGGGGCGAGCATCTGCATCACGACGGCGGGTTCGGCGCCCCAATGCCCCGTTCCCCTTTCACCTCGTCGGGGAGGTGAGGCGGGGGCATATGGTCCTGCTGCTTCCGCCTGCTGTTTTCGGAGCAGCGAATGACTCACAGAGAGTACAACCGCCCGCTTCGCCGTTGTCAAGGGGCTGCCCGCATAATCCAGCATCGCCGCTTTGGCAGGTACGCGGCGGTTGAGGTGATGACAGCTGTCTCAGGAAGCAAAAGCTCGGGAGGGGAACTGTGCCGTGGAGCAGGCGTTGGAACGCGTGGCGACAGGGATGCAAAACGGCGAAGGAGTTCCGCTGGGGGCATTGTTGCCGGGCTCGGGTTGCGTCCTGGGTCATGCGACAGTCAAATCGAATACCGCCGCCCCAGCCG
>JBGQLF010001247.1:0-3676 GCA_041499985.1 Gemmataceae bacterium | reverse complement strand
GGTGGAAAAACGGTGGGCGCCAGCTGCGCCGGCGTGCCGGCAGACCGTGCTGGAGGTTCGGCCGGTCCGACGCCAACAGGGAGCGGCCTATTATCTATATGAGAGGTCGCTCATAACGCACGGTGCGCAATCCGGGCTAGCACGCCCAGGATCTCATAACCCGCAATGCTTGGAAAATGGACATCCGCTGCTCCGGATGGATTGGCGTGGTCTCGTGCTTCCTGCCATTTGAACGGATCGGCGAGTTGCGAAGCGCGATAGGATTGCGTGGCATACGGATCCGCAGGGTCGGGCGACTGTGGGCTCCGCGGGGGCATACCGGTAGGAGCATCCTCAAGCGCGGGCGTCTGCTGGGCTTCTGCTGGCGGTGCAGGAGACTGCACTTCGGGCGAGCGCGTGGCCTGCGGATCGAGGGTAGAGGGCAACTCCTGCGGTGAAGGCTCAGCCATGCTCACTCCTTCTCCCGCGCTGCTGGAGATTGGCTCCGATTCCAGACTCCGGCCAAGTGCCGGCAGCCCGCGAGAACACCATCACCCGAATCCCAGAAAAGAAAGAGACCGCGATTATCGCACCGATTGGAAGCCAGTCAAGCGCTCAGCAGGTGATATGCCGGGAATGCACAGCGAGCAGCGATTTTCTTTCTTGGAAGGTGTCCGCTTCGGCTGCCCGTTCCGCATGAACCTTATGGAGAAGGGAAGGAACGGCACTCGAGGAGGAGCAACGATGACCACCCAAGTAACCACGCTCGATCTGGTAATTGCAGCCCTGCTCAAGCTGGATCCGATCAGCGGCGAGCGGCAGAACCTGCTCGCCTTCATTCAGTCCTGCTATGGCGGCTGCGTGCGCTGCTACGACTTCGACCAAGCCGTCGCATCCCTGAGCAAGCTGACCGCTCAAGAACACCGGGTTCTGATCGAGTATGTCCGTTGAGCAGGCCAGACACCGCGACGGGTCATCCTGCTCGAAAGAAGGGGGGGGACAGGACGCGGAACAGGACAGGTCCTGTCCCCCTGCATTGAGCCTGGTCAGGGCCGTGGGCTCCCGGAATCGGCGCTCTTGTCCACGGTTTCCTGGACGGTGACGCGGTTGAACAATTCCCGCCGGCCAAGGATCGGCATCAGGGTTTCTTGAGCCAGCTGTTTGAGGTAATAGCTGGCTACCGAGCCGGAGAGGACAATCTCGGCGTCGGTCTCCTCGACGCGGAGTCTCCGCAAGGCCGGGATAGGACTCTGTCGCAGAATTTGCTCTGCACGCACCTGCAACAGGGAAGAAGAGGTCATGATCCCACGCTCCTTCATCGAGAAAGAACCTTCGCCCGGCCGCTGGGAGCACTCCACTCGCTTAAGCCGACCGTGCGCAACCGGAACCGCAGAGGTACGTTTCAACCCGCCCCCGGCCCGAAGACCGAGGGAAATCGGCCCAATCCCGGTGGGATGCGGCGGTACAATTTGGCTGTGACGCGCGGTGAGGAAAGGGCGCATCCTTGCCTTCACGTGCGATGAGGCGACATCCCACCCTGGATTTCCCTGTTATACTAGGCGGCCCCTAGAAATGGAGCAACGAAAATCTGGCGGAAGTTTTCGAATCTCGGGGAGCCGCCGGGCCGGGGCGGAAGCAGTCGCTGAAAGCATGGCCAGTCAGATGATTTGGCATGGTTCGAGCGTGGGTGGCACGCCCTGAATCTTCGAAGGGCGTGGGGCTGCGACGACACGCCCTTCGCAGATTCAGGGCGTGCCACCCGGAAACGGGACTTGTTGAACCAGGTCGGGTTTTTCCTACAAGAGGTCCTGGACTTCGGCGTTGCTCAGCGGCTTGAGGAAGGCACAGCCGAGGATCCAGCTGCCATCGTCGGCCTGCCGGACGTGCTTTACCCGCGCCAACAGGGAACGCACCAGGCACTGGGTCGTCGGGGGCATGTCGACCAGGACGAGGGTACCGGGCTCGAAACGGCGTTCGACTCCGAGGCTCATGCCGGTGGAGGAAATGTCCTGGATCGTGGCCATCCAACATTCGCCGCGCGGTCCAACAAGGCACTCGCAGGACCCGTCCAGATTGGCCGGAAAGCGCACCGCGGCGCGGCGTTCTGGTCGGGGCGCAATCGGAACAGACGTCTGCTGAGAAGAAGCGTCTATCGACATAGGTGTTTAGCTCTGGGGACCTTGGAGGAAAGTTCACTCCAATGTAGCTCGGCTTCTGGGGCTCGTCAAACCGCAGGGCGCCTCACGGGAATGAGATTCGGGGCACACCCGAGCAGGATAAAGATGAAGTGGTCTCAACTGGGAGCTCAAGAAAACGCTAACGCGCGTTCGCGCGGTTCGGCAATTGCGAAGTATAGTTGAGTGCGTGGTCCGTTCCCAACTGCGGACCTCTGTGACCGAGGTATCTCCGGGAGGCTAACGTGACGGGGCGGTCCATTCGTCTGTGTGGCGTTAGTCCTGAGATCGCGGGCAAGGTGTGGAAGTCCGAGAAGCTGCTGCGCATCGGCCGGCTGGAAGATCTGGAAGTCGTGCTCAATGACGCCTCCATCAGCCGGCGTCATGCTGAGATCGCGCTCACCGACCAGGGCTGGATCATACGGGATCTGGGCAGCACCAACGGCACGTTTCTCAACAGCGTCCGCGTGGGTCGCGCGGACCAACCGCTCCGGCAGCACGACCGCGTGGAGTGTGGCTCCCTCGTCCTGACGGTCGAGGTGATCGACGAAGAGGTCCTCTCGAGCGTGGAGTCCCGGAGTTCCAGTGTGCAGGTTGAGGCCGCGATCCA
Organism: Gemmataceae bacterium; assembly: GCA_041499985.1. Classification (GTDB taxonomy): domain Bacteria; phylum Planctomycetota; class Planctomycetia; order Gemmatales; family Gemmataceae; genus JBGQLF01. Next base: position 913 of record JBGQLF010001247.1, on the reverse strand, counting down.
AAACTCCTGGGAACAAGCGCTGCAACTCATCACCGGGGAAGGTTCCCCCCAACCAAGTGACCAAGGACGCCTCCTGGCCCTGTTGCGCATCGGTCGGGATTGCGGCAGCAACACCTCGCTCGAGTCACTGCTCCAGTCGATCCTTCAGGACACGGTGGCCGCCGTGCGTGCCCAGCGGGGCTGTCTGGTCCTGGTGGATGAAGCTACCGGGCAATTGACTCCCCGCGCTGTGGTGCCCGTGGAACCCGACCCAGGCGAGCCAGCCTGGCTGGCCAAGAATTTGATCCGCAGGGCGTTCGAGCGCCGGGAATCCTGGCTGGGACACCACGGGCGCCCGGAGCAGGCTCCTGGACGCTGGTTCGCCTCGGGCGGCCAACCGAAGCGATCCGTTCTCTGCGTGTTGCTCCGTTCCCCGCGCAAGCGTCTGGGTGTGCTCTATCTGGAGCGCGCGGCCGACCAAGAACCATTCAACCAGGCCGATCTCTACCTGGGGGATGCCCTGGCGGCAAGTGCCTCGGCCAGCATCGAGACCGTGGCCCATTTTGTCGAGAAAGAACGCAATCTCTGCGTGCAGATGCTCACGACCTTGGCCCAGGCCGTGGATTTGCGCGACGAATACACCGGCAGCCATACGCAGCGCGTCACCGATTACGCCCTCCTCCTGGCCGAGGAACTGCGCCTGCCCCCCGTGGAGCGCCAGCTGCTGCAAATCGGTACCCCGTTGCACGACATCGGCAAGATCGGTATCAGCGACGCCATCCTGCGCAAACCGGGACCGCTGACGGAAGACGAATTCGCCTATATGAAATCGCATACCTGGAAAGGGGCCACCATCCTGGAGATTATCCCGCACCTGGCCCCGATTATCCCCATCGTGCGCAGTCATCACGAGCGCTGGGATGGCAAGGGCTAT
>JBGQLF010001246.1:0-3678 GCA_041499985.1 Gemmataceae bacterium | reverse complement strand
GTGTCGATGCCGAGCTGGCTCATCTCCGCCTGCTCCGGACTCATGTACTCCAGTGTCCCGACCAGGCTACCGAATTGCGTGAACATGGTGCGCTCCGTGAGTTGTTGGCCGGTTGCCTTGGCGACGCCAAAGTCGATGACTTTGGGCACCGCCACGCCATCGTAGAGGCAGACCAGCACGTTGGACGGTTTCAGGTCCCGATGGATGATGCCCTTCTGATGCGCGTGCTGGATCGCGTGGCAAACCGGGAGGAAGAGTTCCAGCCGCGCCTTGGGTGTCAGGTGGTGGTCGTCACAATACTTGGTGATGGGGACGCCGTGGACCAGCTCCATCACGAAATAGGGCCGGCCGCTTTCGGTGGCGCCCGCGTCGAGAACCTTGGCGATATTCTGGTGATCCATCAGGGCCAGGGCCTGACGCTCGGCCTCGAAGCGAGCAATGACTTGCTTGCTATCCATGCCCGGTTTGATGATCTTGAGGGCAACCTTGCGGCGGAGAGGCTGGTGCTGCTCAGCCATGAAGACGATGCCCATGCCGCCCTCGCCGATCTGCTGGAGCAGCTTGTACGGGCCAATGACCGTACCGGGCCGTTCGGCGATCGGCGGCTCCTCAACCGTGGGCGCCGGACTCAGGTTCGGCGGTTTCAGGAAACTGGCGGGGTTTTCATGAGCCTGGAGCAGGGCCTCAACCCGAGCCTGAAGTTCCGCGTCGCCGGTGCAGGCTTCGGCTACAAACGCCCGCCGTTCCCCCGGCGATGCCTTCCCCAGCGCAGCAGCGAAGATCGATTCTTCATCCACGGACGTGATCTCCGTCGAGAGAGTGACTCGTTACTTCCCAGTGCGTAAAACACGCCTGGTTTCTATCAGCCAATCTTCAAGAAAAATGGAAGGGGCACGTCAGGGGAGTTCCGGATCGGCCAGGTTCAGTTCCCGTTGCAGCCAGGCACGGGCATAGGCCCAGTACCGGTCGGCCGTGGCGGTGGAGATGCCGAGTGTCTCGGCGGCCTCTCGGATGGACAGGCCGGCAAAGTACCGGAGCTTGACCAAGTGTGCTTTCGACGGGTGCTGCTGTTCGAGTTTGGCCAGGGCTTCATCCAAGTCGAGCAGCCTTTGGTCGTGCGGTCGCGCCGCGAATTCCTCGACCTCCAGTTCGACGCGACGGCGCCCTCCCGCGCGTTTCTCAGCTCGCTTGGATCGAGCACTGTCCACGAGGATGCGTCGCATGGCCTCGGCGGCCGCGGCGAAAAAATGACCACGACTGTTCCAGTGCTGCACCTGGTTCCCGTCCACGAGGCGCAGGTACGCCTCATGGACCAGGGCGGTCGGCTGAAGCGTCTGGCCCGGCGCTTCCTGAGCCATCTTCTGTGCGGCCAGCTTCCGCAGCTCCTCGTAGACCAGGGGCAAGAGCTGCTCCGCGGCGTGGGGATCGCCTTGTTCCAGGGCGGACAGAATGCGGGTGACCTCACTCATCGGCGCCACCGAGAGGGCTACAAGAACCCAGGGGAAGGAAGACCAGGGAAGAGTATACCGCCCGGCCCGCAATCATGCCGCGCAGAAATGTGCACTCGGAGTCTGAGGCGTTTGCTTCAGCGCCGGGAGTTGCCAGGGCCCCTCACCCTACCTCCCCCCAGGAAGCGAGGGTAGGATGAGAGGGCGGGAGCAGGAAAGTGGGGTAGAGACGAACCGGATCAGTGCGGCGTCCAGAAAAGCCTCTCCAATCCTCTCTGCGTCAAGGCCAAGAGTCCGCATTGCCGATATATGCGCTATAAACTGCCCTCCCTGCCTGGGAACGGAGCACGGAAGTCAGCCCCCTTCGCGCCCTTCCGCTCATCCTCGGAGGGGAACGAGTGCCGGCTTCCCCAGCGTCCCGATCGCGAGAGGGCCGCAACTCGGGCGTCCGCGACGCCGAGCGTCGGGTCAACCTGTTCCGATGCTTTGTGTGCGACCAAGGAGTCCAGCGGTGGCCAAAGCATCCCTCGTCGCCGGCAAATACCCAAGACCTTCCTGGCCGTTCCTGGATGCAGATAGCGCAGGAACAAGGGACCTGTTGTGTACCGTAGCCACAAGCGTCTCGCTTGTGGGCTGCCGGCAAGCCCACAAGCGAGACGCTTGTGGCTACGGAGCACAGGACGTCGTTTGTCTTCACACTAGGGGCAGCAGGCAACTCTCTGGGCCGGAGCTGCCGGCCACGACGAGAAGGCCTTGTCCATGCAAGGGCCAGGATGGTTGTCGATGGTCACTTCCTTCGTTCGTTGGTATGACTGCTTTTTTGATCCTCTGCGTGCTGAATGGCGGCTGCACCAGCGTGCGGGAATACCTTCACAATGGGTTCAAAGTCGGGCCCAACTACGGCCGGCCTCCGGCACCGGTGGCGCCAGACTGGATCGAGGCCGCCGATGTGCGGGTGCGGAAGGATGCCGACGACCTGAGCCAGTGGTGGACGGCCTTCAACGACCCAGTACTCGACTCACTCATCTGCTCCGCTTACCGGCAAAACCTGACCCTACGGCAGGCGGGCATCCGGGTGCTGGAGGCGCGAGCCCAGCAGGGCATCGCCGCGGGCAACTTCTTCCCGCAGACGCAACAGGCGACGGGCGACTACACGCGCTACGCGGTCAGCACGGAAATCGCCAACCGCTCGAACGTCACGAAGCGGTTCTACGGCCAGTCGGATTACGGGTTCAACCTTGCCTGGGAGCTCGACTTCTGGGGCCGGTTCCGGCGGGCCATTGAAGCGGCCGACGCCAGCCTGGACGCTTCGGTCGAGGACTACGACGCCGTGTTGGTCACCCTGCTGGGCGACGTGGCCACCAACTATGTGCAGCTACGCACCTTCGCCCAGCGCATCGAGTATGCCAAGGCCAACGTGCAGTTGCAGCGCGAGACACTGAAGATCGTTGAAGCGCGCTTGAAAGCCGGTACGACCACGAAGCTGGACGTGGCCCAGGCCCGGAGCACCCTGGAGCAGACCGAGGCCCAGATCCCCGAGCTGGAGATCAGCCTGCGGCAGGCCAACAATCAGTTGTGCCTTCTGCTCGGCATCCCCTCAGAAGAGCTGCGGGCCCGGCTCGGGCCGGCGCCCATCCCGACTGCGCCCGCAGAGGTGGCGGCCGGCATCCCGGCCGATTTGCTGCGCCGCCGCCCCGACGTCCGCCGCGCGGAGCGCCAAGCGGCTGCCCAGAGCGCCGAAATCGGCGTCTCCGAGGCCGAGTTCTACCCGCACATCGCGATCACCGGGACGATCGGCTATTCAGCCGAACAGTTCAACAATCTCTTCCGGTCCACGGCTCTGGCGGGAAGCTTCGGTCCTTCGTTCCAGTGGAACATCCTCAACTACGGGCGGATCCTGAACAACGTTCGCCTCCAAGATGCCCGGTTCCAGGAGTTGGTGGCCGCCTATCAGCACACGGTCCTCACGGCCGGCCAGGAGGTGGAGAACGGCCTGGTGACCTTCCTGCGCGCCCAGGAGCGCACGCAGTTCCAGGCCGCGAGTGTGGCCGACGCCGAGGAGGCCGTCCAGATCGCCCTGGGCCAGTACCAAGCGGGGACGATCGATTTCACCCGGGTCACCCAGATCGAGCAGACCCTGGTGCTGCTGCAAGACACGCTGGCCCAGGCGCGCGGGGAAATCGCGCTGGGGCTGATCCAGGTTTACCGGGCCCTGGGGGGTGGCTGGCAG
>JBGQLF010001245.1:0-3687 GCA_041499985.1 Gemmataceae bacterium | reverse complement strand
GAATCGCCTGTCGCATTCGGGCTGTGGATAGGCGGCACGGAATGCTGTAAATGCTTGACATTTCATTCCCTTCGCAAAGAAAAAAGCCTTGGCATGACGGGCATGTCACGCCAGGGTGGTTCTCTGGCTCATTCCGCAGGGCTCACCTAGCCGAACATCTTCGGATTCTCCTCCCACTTCCGCATGGCCCGTTCGGCGTCCCGTGCCGCTTCGGTGATCTTCGCATAGCCGGTGCCATGCTCCCGATACCAGTTGCTGTGGTCGTGTAGTAAAAGTACGCGCATGGGTGTGCCCTCGCGGAGTGGTAGTTTACAGATCTTGTAAGTGATTAACAGAGGCGGCGAGTGGGCTGGCCCGCCGCGCGCGGGAGGAGGGGGTTAGCGCTTGCCGTTGTTGGCTGGCTTGGCCTGGAGCATCTGGCGGGCCCGGTCGAATTCCTTGGCCGGCAGCTGGCCCAGAGCACGAACCTGGAAGAAGCTCAGGAACTTGGCCACGTCCGCTTGCTTCTCCCGCAGCAGCTTGACCAGACTCTGCTCCTGGCTCTCGTTGATGCGACCGCCGGGACCCGGCTCGTCGTCTGAGAGGTCCGCGGCGGGGATTACCGGCTCGGGCTTCGGGGCGATCGGTTGCAGAACTTTTTCCACAACCGGTCGCTGGGCCGGCACTGCCCAGGCGGGCAGCTGCGGCTCCTGGGTGAAGCGACGCTTGCTGGCGTCATAGCCCACCCACTGCTTCGGGATTCGGGTGAGGTACCGGCCGATCCCCCAGGCTCGCGCAGCACGCTTGAAGCTGTCGGATACGCCGGCCTTGATGCCGTTGCCTTCGTCCTTGCCGCACTGGCCCACATCGCATCGTTCGTGCCAGGAGCCATCCAGGAACAGCCGCAGGCAGCACAGCACGGCTCCGCCCGCAAGGAACTCATAACGAGCCTCCCAGCCGACACCCACGACGGCGTCCAGGCGTTCCTGGATCGCCGAGGCATTGACGAACGGCAGTGCCATCGCCCGAGAGCCTTGCGGCGATTGAGCCGTGGCACCGGGCTTCCACTGGACTTCGCTGGCGGCGAAGTGGGCGGCCAATGCGGCGAGCAGATCGGAGGAGGTCGGGGCCGTCTCGCTGGCGGAATGATCGGGTGATGCCGGGTCGCGGACGATGACGCTCATGCCGCACCGCCTTTCCGAAGCGCCACGATGGTGAGCTTGGCCACCTCGTGCTCGTACTCCGCATTGCCCAGAAGCCGCGCAGCGTGCTCGACAGCGACGCGCCGCAGGGCAAAGGGCCCGGACAGGAAACGGCCGCCGCGGACGTTGCGAAGCCAGTACTCCACAAACCACTCGACCGTGCCGGGGGCATACTCCGCGGCCTCACGCGCGGAGCAGGTGGGGCGGACCTGGCGCCCCTGGCGGACGAAACCGCCTTCGAGCTGGAAGTTGTCGGGCGATTGCCCTAGCTGCTCAGGGAAGTGATTGGATACGATACTCATGATTCGATCCTCCATTGCAGGGTCGGTCCACGGGCCGGGGCGTGTGTCAGACGCCGCCGGCCCAAACTATGCCCCAATCATAACCTCAGTCTTGCCTCAGTCAAGACTAATATAGGCTAGTATTGATCGCTATTGCACCTTGGATTGTCTTGGCAGAGTCTTGACGTTAAACTGGGGTGAACGTTGGCCGATCCGAAGGAAAGAGGTGATGCCAAGAATGAAAGATCGAAGCAATGTCCGCATTCTTTATCTTGAATTGCCCATACCCTTGGCGGATCAGATGGAGCGCTCCGCTCGGCAAAATCATCGCTCGCTCAAAGGCGAAGCGATGACGGCATTCGAGCACTACCTGAAAGCGATCGGCATGTGGCCTCCTTCAGAATCAGCAGAGCCTGTCCGCAGAAAGCCGCAGACTCGCCGGAAGGAGGGCTGATGCGACTTGGTTGAGTGCGAAGAAATTGATTAAAACATGGTGGTGGGCTATGAAGTGCGCACCGGACAGATGCAGTGGATGCACAGCGACCCGGCTCGGTTCAGCGAAGCCCTGGGCGGCGACGGGCCTCGGGCCACTCCCACCATCGTCGACGGCCGGGTGTACACCATGGGAGCCACCGGTTTACTGAACTGCCTGGACGGTGCCACGGGCAAGCGGATCTGGTCGTGCGACATCCTGGCCGACAACGGCAGCAAGAACCTGGAATGGGGCAAGAGCTGCTCCCCCCTGTTGGTGGACAACTTGGTCGTGGTCAGCCTGGGAAAAAGACCAGAGCACTGTGTGGCCGCTTATGACAAGGAGAGCGGCAAGCGGGTCTGGCAGGCCGGCCACGACAAGGCCGGTTACAGTTCGCCCGTGCTGACGACGCTGGCCGGCCGGCGGCAGATCCTGATGGTCAACGGTACGAGTGTGACGGCCCACGACCCGGCAGATGGCCAGATCTTGTGGGAACATCCTTGGCCCGGCGAGTATCCCAAGTGCTCGCAGCCGGTCCCCGTGAAAGGCGACCGCGTGTTCATCTCGGCGGGCTATGGTGTGGGCGCCGCGTTGTTGCAAGTCAAGGCGGGTGCCGGTGACCAGTTGGCGGTCACGGAGATCTGGAGCAACCGCCAGATGAAAACGCGCTTTGCCAACGTGGTCATCCGCGACAGCTTCGTCTACGGCCTGGATGACGGCATCCTGGAATGCCTGGAGTTGGCCACGGGCGCCCGCAGATGGAAAGACGGTCGTTATGGTCATGGCCAAATCCTGCTGGTGGACGACCTGCTGCTGGTGCAGGCGGAAGACGGTGACGTGGTGTTGGTTGCAGCCAGCCCCCTGGAATACCGCGAGCTGTGCCGTTATCCCGCCTTGACGGGCAAGACGTGGAACAACCCTGTGCTTTCGGGCCGCCATTTGCTCGTGCGCAACGACCGCGAAGCAGCTTGCTATGAATTACCGCTGCGTGTCCCCCTCTCCTCCCGATGATGGCTGGACCGCAAATCCCGGCGCCGGACGAATGCGGTAGCGTTGTGTCACTTGCTTGAGCCTAGGTGCGCCATGTGATACAACAGCTCTGCTTTCACCCTCGACTCTCCGGCATCAGGAGCAAGCAATCGTGGCCGAGACTCTTCGCTGTGTGGCTCCCGAAAGCGTGGTCACCGGTTGGGACTTCAGTACCGGCGCGGTCAAATGCCTGGCGTTCGATCTCGACGGCCGAACGCTGGCTGAAGTCCGCCTGCCCACCGACCTGTGGACCGAGGGCGGCGTCTCGGAGCTGAACTTGATGCAGCTCGAAGGACAGGCCCGCGCCACTGTCCGGGCCATGGCGGGACGGCTGCGGCAGCTGGGGCGGTTGACCCATTGGGTGACAGGCGGCATCTCGGCCACGCACCACACTGCCGGGCGCATCGATGCCGATCGGGTTCAGGTACGCCGAGCCATCTGCTGGAACGACCATACTTTGGCGGCGTATCATGCTCGCGGGCTGGAGCGACTCGGGGGACAGGAGCAGGTACGGGAACGCCTGGGCGGTCCGTGGGCGATTCGCTACACGCTCAGCCATCTCGTCAAGGACGAAGTCCATTTGCCGCTGGCCGATTGGCAACGCACCGAGCGCATCCTGCCGCACGGCGCCCTGGCGGCGGGTTACCTGACCGGCAACTTTGACGTGGTGAGTGTATCGGCGGCGGCTTCCACCGGCATTCTGGATCTGCGCACCGGCCAGTGG
>JBGQLF010001244.1:0-3691 GCA_041499985.1 Gemmataceae bacterium | reverse complement strand
TCTGGAGGCCACGCAGCAACACGCCGTGATTGTCCGCCAGGGCAAAGAACGCGCGCGTGCGCCAACCGGCCGGCACCGCCACGCGCAACTCTCCTCGTCCATTGTCGTGGATAATCTGCACGCCTTCAAGGCGCAACTCGTCAAGAAACGCGCCGGTCGCGCCTTGCAGCTGTAAACGGTAACGGTCCTGCCGCTGCGTGCACAGCTCGGCCACGCTCCCCTGACGCAGCAGGCAGCCCTGATGCAGGATCACCACCGTGTCGCAAACCCGCTCCACATCGCCGAGCAAGTGCGTGGACAAGAGAAACGATTTGCCGTGCTCGCGGCCGAGCGTCAGCAACAGGGACAGCATCGCTTCACGGCCAGCCGGGTCCAGACCGCTGGTTGGCTCATCGAGCAAGAGCACCATCGGGTCGTGTACCAAGGCCTGTGCCAGCTTGAGCCGTTGCTTCATGCCCGTGGAGTATTCTTCCAACCGGCGATAACGGGCGTCCTCGAGCTCGAGATAGGTGAGCACTTCATGGGCGCGGCGCTGTGCTTCGCGCCGGGGCATCCCGTACAGCTCCCCGGCCAAGGCAACATATTCGGCGCCGCGCAAGCCGGGGACGAGGGCATCGGCCTCGGGCATGTACCCGATGGCCTGGCGCAACGCAGCCCCTGCCTTGGTGAGGTCATGACCCAGAACGCGACCGGTGCCCGATGAGGGCGGTAGTAGGCCGAGCAGGATTTTCAACAGGGTGGATTTGCCTGCTCCATTGGGACCGAGCAGGCCGATGCGTCCCGCTTCGAGCCGGAGGGTTACACCATTCAGGGCCTGGAAAGAGCCGTACCACCGGCTGATGCCCACGAGATCAAGCAGCGGGGTTTCACGACCGACGACTTCCATGATCCGTGCTATGACCTCCACCTTGTTACTACTCCGCAAGAAGTATCGTCAAGTTGGACGGCTCTCCAGAGCCGTCCGGACGGCTCTGGAGAGCCGTCCTACCTGACCAACTTCTTTGCCGCGTATTACTTAGGTCGTGTACTCCGCATTCAACCGTACGTAATCATAGCCTAGATCGCACGTCCAGAAAGTGCACCGGCCAGAACCGAGCGAAAAACTCAGGCGCAGCTGGATGTCCCGATTGTTCTTCAGGTAAGCGCTGGCGGTGGCGGCGTCAAACGGCTGCGGGGTGCCGTGATGATACAGGAGCATGTCGCCCAGCCAGAGCGACAGTTGCTGCTCCTCGAAATCCACGCCGGCATAACCGGCAGCGGAGACGATGCGGCCCCAGTTGGGATCGGCGCCAAAGATGGCGGTCTTGACGAGGGCACTCTCGGCCACCGCCTTGGCCACACGCCGCGCTTCCGCGTCATCGCGCAGCCCGTCGACATGAAGCGTCACCAGGTGGGTGGCACCTTCGGCATCGGCGGCGATGGCTCGCGCCAGGTCGGCGCAGATGGCTGTCGCCGCGGAGCCAAAGCGCGCCAAGCTGTCTCCCGTGAGCTGGGGTCCGGTGCCGTTGGCGAAGAGCAGTACCGTGTCATTGGTGCTGGTATGCCCCTCGACGCTGATGCAATTGAAAGTCTGTGCGGTGGCCCGGCGCGCTAGATCCGCCAAGTCGGTAGGAGCAATCGCCGCGTCCGTGAGCACGAAGGCCAGCATCGTTGCGAGGTTGGGGCCGATCATGGCAGCGCCCTTCGCGAAGCCGGTGAGACGCACGTCGCTGCTGTCGAGTTTCAGGATCTGGGTGCTGAGCTTGGTCCGCGTGTCGGTGGTCAGGATTGCGTGCGCTACCTGATTCAGGGCCACCGTGCTGCTCTCCAGTTTCTGAGCAGCTCCGCGAATGCCGCTCTCGACTTCCGGCATGGGAAGGTGTCGACCGATGACACCGGTGGAGCAGACCAGCATTTGCTCGGGCCGGCAGCCGACCGCTTCCGCGGCGACGGCCGCCATTCGGTAAGCGTCATCGAGACCGCGCTGCCCGGTGCAGGCATTGGCGTTGCCGGAGCAAATGACGACGCCGCGGGAATCGCTGGCGGGCAGCCTCCCGCGACACAGGTGCACGGGGGCCGCGACAACGCGGTTTTGGGTAAAGACGCCGGCCGCCGCTGCGGCACGGTCGCTGAGAACCAGAGCCAGGTCGAGGCGCTCCGGCTCGGCCCGGATACCTGAGTGGATGCCGGCAAACCGATAGCCGCGCGCCAGATGAAGGGAAGTCATGGGTCACTCGCTTGTTCGAACTGTGGATCATCGTTTCAGAGCATACAAAACTGCTGCCGTCCCCAACTTGAGCGCACTGGTCGGGTCGTGTCCCAGGCAGTCGGTGGACTGATGCTTCTCCAGAGCGCAACCGATGTCATATTTGCTGTAGATCACCACCCATCGGTTGTCGAGCTTGATCCCTTCGAGGGCAGGAGGCATCTCGCGAAACTCGCCTGGTTGGCCGTTGCCCGACGCGAGCTGGGTGCGACAACGCACTGCCGTGATGGCCGTGCCGTTGAGATCCTTGCTATAAAGATCGTCCGTGGCCGAAATCATTTCCAGTTTCTTGTCCGGAAACAGCTTCGCCGCCAGGGTGCGAAACGCCGCGTCGAATTCGCGCTTGCCGCAGCAGGCATCGGCGAACAGCAGACCGCCGCTCTCCAGCGTGGCCCGTAGGTTCTGCACTTCCTCGGGCGCATAACTGAAGTTATTCCGACCATGCATATAGAGGAACTTGAAATCCGGCAAGTCCGAATGATTGGGGCGAAGCGCTTCGGTTTGCAAGGCGACATCCAGTCCCGCTTGCTCGCGCAAATGGGCCATCAAGTTCGCCATCGCGCGGGGTGCCGGCTGCCAATCCCCCGCGTGGCGGAGCTGAGCGACCTTGAGGTAGCCGCGCGGACTTTTCTTGCCTTCGGGATCGCCGCGCAGGACGGTGGCCTTGGTGAGGCGTGCTTGGGGCGGCTCCATGCCGGTGGCGTAGGCGAGGATATTACCGCCGAGGCGGAACGCTTGCTGGCCGGCGCCGTTTTCGAACTGATTGCTCTCCCACCAGCACGACAAATCCTTGGGGCTATAGACAACGACCGTTTTGCAGCCGACCTCGATGCCATACAGCTCCCCGGGTGGAATCAAGGCGTGAGCGCGCCAAATCGGATGCTCCGGTCTCAAGCGCTCCAGGGGACTGTCCGGAAGCAGTTCACGCATCAAGGACCGGAAACCGCGGTCGAACTCCGGCCTGCCACAGCACGCTTCCGCAAAGAGGAAGCCACCTTGCTCGAGGTACTGCTTGAGCAGTTCCTTCTCGACGGGCGTGAAGCGTGGGGCCGCATGGCCGTTGAAATAGACAACCGGCGACGGCAAAAGTTCGCCCACCAGGTTCAGCAAATCGTCGGTGTTGCGCACCTCGCTGCGACGGGCATCAAAGATCTGCCAGGCGAGCGGTTGCCGATGGAACAGTTCCCGGCTGGCATAGTCCACGAGGTTGCGGGCGTCGTGGTGGTCGTTGTTCCAGTCCTCGCCCGGACCGTGCACCAGTTTGCTGATCAAGACCGGCATCCGTCCCTTGGACAGGAACAGCAACGCGAAGCTGGTCGAGACGATGGGAACTCGGTCGTGTTGCGAATTCTCCTGCCACGAGCCATTCTCCTTTTGCTGGGAGAGCAGGAGCTCACATCCTTCGCGGTACCAGTCGTGGTCGCCCAGGAACCGCAGGCCCGATAG
>JBGQLF010001243.1:0-3705 GCA_041499985.1 Gemmataceae bacterium | reverse complement strand
TGCACGCTGGGAGTAAGGTGATCCATGAGCGGGCCCTCCTGGCCACTGGGGGATGCGGTCTACCAACCAACATCTTACCCAATCGCGAGGCATGGTCCGCTCCTTCTACCTACGAACTCCGCTGTAAGTGCAAAACTCTAGCCTCTGAGCAGTACCCAAGGTTCTGTGTTTGTGCCACCTACGCAAGTCGGTTTCGGTTTCATCCTTACAAACAGGGCAGTTGGGGTGGTCGGCCATGTAGTGGGGAAACGTAGCGTAGAGATTGCGATTGCATCGTAGGCAGCGCCCGAGGGACCAGCGCCATCGCGCTCGTAAGAACATCAACCATTTCTCAAAAGAAGTTTAACAGCGCATTCCTCTTTCAGATCACGGAAACGGCCTGAGGCATCCTGGGACACGGCTGCGGCTACGTACGGCTGCGCCGCACGTAGACCGAATTTAGGGTGGCAGGGCACTTGCGCAGCTAGCTGAGCACCTCGGAGAGTTGGGCGGTGGCCAACGCCAGGCAGGTGTCCTGTCGATTCTCCGTCACACCATGACCTCATCGTCGTGCATGACGTCGGTGGGTTCTTCCGGCCGCAGCTTGCCATTCCGCGACACACCCGGCGACACGCCCTGGAGGAACGGGCTCAAGAGATCGAGCGGCACCGGGAACACGATCGTCGTATTGTTCTCGGCACCGACCTCGGCCAGCGTTTGCAGGAAGCGCATCTGCATGGCCATCGGGTGTCCTTCGATCGTCTCGGCCGCGTCGCGCAGCCGCCCGGCCGCCTGGAATTCACCCTCGGCGTGAATCACCTTCGCGCGGCGCTCGCGCTCGCTTTCCGCCTGCCGCGCCATGGCCCGCTTCATCGTCTCCGGCAGGTCCACGTGTTTCACCTCGACCGTCAAGACCTTCACGCCCCACGGGTCCGTCTGTTGATCGATCACCTCCTGCAAGCGGCGGTTGATCTTGTCGCGTTCCGCCAGCAACTCATCCAGTTCCGCCTGCCCCAGGATGCTGCGCAGCGTGGTCTGCGACACCTGGCTGATGGCATAGCGGTAGCTCTCGACTTGCAGCACGGCCTGCATTGGGTGGATGACGCGTGAGTACACGACCGCGTTGACCCGCACCGACACGTTGTCGCGCGTGATCACGTCTTGAGCCGGCACGTCCTCAACATGGGTCCGCAGGCTGACCCGCACCATCCAGTCGATCGGCCAGAAAACCAGGATCAGCCCCGGCCCCTTGGGCTCCGGCAGCGCCCGGCCTAGCCGGAACACCACGCCGCGGTCGTACTCGAAGAGGACACGGATACAGCTCAACAAGTACAGCACCACGAGTGCCAGCACAATGCCTGGAATGTAGAGAGCAGGATACAGCATGGGAGTTCCTCCTTTTGCAGGTCAGGCTTTCGAGCCTGACGGTAGTGGTTTGTCAGGCTGCTCGCCTGACCGCACGCCCAGGATTTGGGTCAATGGATTATTTCCAGCTTCGGCAACGCTTCTTGAAGGTCTTGGACTCCTGCGTCGGTGACTCTCGTGCCGCCGAGGTTCAACTTTCGGAGGTTGGTCAAGCGCTTCAGATGCACCAGCCCGAAGTCGCTAACGCCGGTAGCGTTTTCGAGGCTGAGTGTTTCGAGGCTGGTCAGCCCCTTGAGGCGTTCCAGGCCCTTGTCCGTGACCTGGGTGCCCCCGAGATCCAGCCTTCGGAGCTTGATAAACCCGTTGAGGTGTTCGAGGCCCTTGTCAGTGACCTTGGTTCTGCCGAGTTCCAGTGCTTCGAGATTGGTTAACCCCTTGATGTATACCAAGCCGTCATCGCTGACCTTGGTATTCTCAAGGTGCAGTATTTCGAGCTTGGTCAATCCTTGGAGATGTTCCAGGCTAGCATCAACGACCTTGGTGTGCTTGAGATTCACCCCAACCACTGGCATGTCCGGACTCTGGGTGTCCACTTCGATCTCGCCCCCCAGTTTCTTGATTTCGGCAATGGCCCGCTCTTTCTCCGCCTTGCTGCCCTGTGCCCGGAGCATCGGTTGAGTCATGAACAGGAAAATCCCTACCAAGGCCAGCGGTGCGTACAGTCTCATGGCGGACCTCCGAAAGGTGGAGAAAACGTCCCCAAACCCACAACGGGCTTGGCATCAAACATCCTGCTTAGCCACAGGTGCGCTGCTCCGGCGGCTGCTTCATGCTCTCCCCGAACAGCACTTCGAACTCACGGCTGACGTGCTTGGCCTCGCCCTTGAGTTCATGCAGGAACTTGCGCTCCTCGTCATCAAGCTTGCCGTCGGCGGAGAGCATCCGCTTCAGCCAGGCGGCCTCCTCGGCGTCGATCCGGCCGTGCACCAGGATGTGGTCCTTGATGGCCTGATAGAAGAACTGCTCGAAGGCTGGCGTGAGATGTTGCACCCGCTTGTGCAGTTCGACGAGGAAGTCGGCCTCCGGGCGCTCGATCTTATCGTGGGTGTACAGCTCCCGGCGTAGCCTTTCCAGTTCGGGGCCATCGACCTTGCCAGTGGCCAAGATGTCCTGTTCAATTTGTCGCAATTTCAGCATGACTTCGCTCATCGACATTGCCTCCGTGTCTCGTTTGCGCCCACGGCAGTGGCCGGCTCAGCGCTCGACCGTGTGCAGGACGCGGCTGACTGGCGCCGGGTCGTCCATGCCGTCCCCGGTGGGCAGGTTTTCTGTGTGACATGGCCAGTGGTCCGGCCGTAACGATTGGTCGCGATCAGCGTTGGTCCCAACCGGCGATAATGCGTTCGATCTCCTCCTTGTGCCGGGTCTCGTCAGCGACCTGATTTTCCAGGACCACCTTGAGGCCGAAGTCACCGAAGTCTTCCGCCTGGCGGAGCCGCGTGTTGTAGTCCGCAATGGCCTGTTCTTCCGCTACCAACGCGCGCTCCAGCATCTCCCGCGGCTGGTCGGCGTGTGGCACCGGCCTGGGTTGCGTGGTCGGTTCGCCCCCTAGAGCGGCGATCTTGTCTGCCAGGAACTGTGCGTGGCCCTGTTCGTCGCCAATTTCCGCCTGGAAGAGGGCGCGCAGTTCCCTGCGGTACGGTCCGGTGAGCTTGGCCGAGTAGTGGGTGTACATCAAGATAGCCTGATACTCCCCGGCTAAGTCGTGGTTGAGACCCTCGATAAGGGCCTGCCGGTCCACAGTTGTTAAGGCACGCTTGTCGCCCCTCCCGGCCTCGGTTTCTCTGTGGTCTTCTTTGTGCGTTCTCACCGACGTTGTCATGGTTGTGACCTCCTTACCAAAAAAAAGCCGACGTGATGGAACACCCGAAGGTATTCAATCACGTCGGCTTACTCGTTAACGGGCTCCCCGGCTTGGCCGGGTCGCTCTTTATTTAGTCATCCGACGACGTCAATACAAGTATTTATCGGAGCCGAAAATTCGCTAATATTCGACTGCCGGTTTTATTGTATGGCTCGGAACGGGGAAAGCAAGTGGTTTGTTCTTCCGCGGCAATCTGAAACTCCCCGTCACGCGCCTGACTTGTTCCCCGTTCATGACCGCTGGAATGCCGCATTCCCGGCGGGCCCGCGCCTTGGCATAGAAAGTGCATCTTGTTAATCTGGTCGGCGTTGGTTCGAGGACCAATCCCCAGGTACGAGACAGGCTGCAGCTCCCCGCGGGGGGGGGTTCACTGATCAAGGAGTTGGTGGCATGGCGGTAGAAATCAGTGTCATCGAGCGCGAGCGGGAAGCGCTCCG
>JBGQLF010001242.1:0-3719 GCA_041499985.1 Gemmataceae bacterium | reverse complement strand
GGCCGGGCTTGCCCGGCGCAAGTGCTGGTTAACAAGAGACTTGCGGATTTTAGTGTTCGTACGATCACTAGTTGCGCAAGGTCCAAGCCTGGTAACGACTTACGGCAAAGAGGCCGAACCTGTGCACAATCCGGGCTAGCCCCTGTCGCGGCGAGGTCTGGCTCACGGCCCTCGACCCGGTTCGGGGACATGAGCAGGCCGGTACTCGGCCCTGCCTGATCGTGTCGGTCGATCCGTTCAACTACGGACCAGCGGACCTGACCATCGTTCTGCCGATCACCAGCAAACACAAACGGAATCCGCTCTTGGTCGAAGTCGATGCTCCCGAGGGCGGCCTGCGACAGAAGAGTTACATCAAGTGCTATGACATCCGCTCGGCAGCCAAGGAACGTCTGGTGGAATGCTGGGGGCAGATCGCTCCGCAGACAATGGTGCAGGTGGAACACCGGCTCCGCCTGTTGTTGAATCTGTAAGAAGGGTCAACACAGTTTCCAACAGCAGGCGGAGAAACAAGGATCAGGAACCGATTCCGATCTGTGAAATCGGTTCCTGATCCCTGTTTCTCCTTACACGGTCCAATCTTCGATCACCAGGCCAGGAACCTGGCGGAAATCACGCGTGTTCCGAGTCAACAAGATCAACCCACGCGCCAGGGCGATCGACGCGATCCGCAGGTCCATGGTTCCGACCCGCAGCCGCTGGGCCACCAACCCATCGAACGCCGCCGCGGCGGTCGCGTCGAACGGGAGTACGGAGATGGCCGCGTAGTCGTTCAGCAACCGCCCCAACATGCCGTAGCCACGGACCAAATCGGCGGCATGGCGAACTCGGGCGATGTAGCTGTGGCAGCCCAACACCTGCTCGTGGAAGCTGACGACCGACAGTCCCAGGTCGGCTGGCGGGTGCTGGGCCATCCGGGCGGACAAGGCGGCGTAGTCCGGACCCGCTTGCTGCTGCACCACGCTGATGTGGTCGGTGTCCAGCAAGTACTTCACGGCCCGGCATCCTCCGGCGGCCGCTGAGCCGCCCGGAGGGCCCGCCCATACTCAACCACTTCGGCGAAGGCGGGCTCATCCTTGAACGCCCCCGTGAACCGCTCCAGCCAGTTCGGGGCTGGCACGGCGCTCGCCATCTGGCGCTGCAAATCGGCAACCGCACGCTCGACGGCCGCCAGCCGCTGCTCGATCGATTCATCGGTCGGCATGGACACCTCCTTCGCGAGTTCCACCTGGTTCAAAAGGGCCCGTTTCCCGGTGGCACGCCCTGAGTCTTCGAAGGGCGTGTCTTCCGCAGCCCGCACGCCCTTCGAAGACTCAGGGCGTGCCACCCAGGTTTGAACCATGCCGCGAGTTCTACTTCCTCCCATTGTACCGATGCGGCAGCAACGGGCCAAGGACGGCTCTGCGGTTCAGGGTATCGAAGCGCGGTAGGCTGAACGATCGAGTGCAGCCGTCAGGCCGGCACGTCGCGTGCAGGAGGTGGAGCTTGGCGAACGTCCTGCCTACTTTGATCCCCTCCACCTCGGCGGGCTTCTGCTCCTGCCCGAGCGTACGGCCAAGTTGGAGGAGGCCGTCCGCACTGGGCTGACCCAGCGACGGTTCCCGCGAACAAGGTGGCGGCGGAGGGCCTGGGCCGCTGCTCGCGCCGTCGGCAGTCGCATCGGTGCTCCGCGTCGGTCCCCTGCCGGTCAAGGCTTCTCCGGCAGCGGCGTCCCCAACCGTCACTGTACCCTCCCAAGTGTCACTCCCGAGATGGCGAGCGCGCTCTTGCCTTATCTGGCTCCTTATGATGGAATCAGGATAGGTCCTTGTCGGAGGAATCATGACCCCTCACCTGACCGACGACCCGTGCCCGGCGACCCCGCCAGAGGATGGTCTCTGCGACGTGGGCACCGTGGCTTCCCAAGAAACCGAACGCCGCCGTCGGCTCGCGCTCGGCGAACAGGCCTGGGCCGCTTTCCAGCGCGTCTGGCCGCGGCTCGCCAAAGAGCATTACGGCCAGTGGGTGGCTTACCAGGGCGACCAGCAATTGGGGATCGCTCGGTCTTCGACCGAGCTGTACCAGGCCTGCTTCCAGCGGGGCCTGAAGCAGGTCGAGTTCCACGTCTTCGGGATCGAGCACCCGTTGCCGGATAACCTAGTCGTCGATTGGCCGGTCGTGCCCTGACCGCCGCGCACCCAGCAAGGAGTGGAACGAGGCAAGACGTTACATTCGCACGCCGAAAGCGAAAGCCGAGAACCTTTACGAGGCCATTACTGATAAGAAACATGGGGTGCTCTCATGGCTCAAATCCCGCTGGTAGAGATGCAGATTCAAGACGGGCAGCGCCTCCTTGACCGGCTCACCCGAGAAGGGGTTGACGTGACCGCCGCCGGCTGGGTGAATGAAAGCGACAACGGGGACTGGTATCTTTCTTGCTACCCCCCTCGTGGGTGAGGACGGGGCGACCAGGCCCGCGTATCACCGTGTGAATACGGTGATCCGCGCGATGCAGAACGAAGGCATCTGGATCGAAGTGGATAAGAAAGTGATCCGGCCGGACGATCCTATTGCCAAGGACATAGTGGCCTACCGAGACGGCCGCCGGGCCAGAACTCCGACGTGGTTCCGGGGGGCCCGGCTTGGCGACCTAGCCGTCGAAGCAGCCTATATCTACCCGCTGACGGCAAATCCAGATGAGGCGGCTGGGGTGAGTAAGCGGTGATTCGTCCATCCGGTATCAGACAGTGCCTAACGCCGAACCGAGAAATACTATGACCATCACCCTGGAGCTTTCCCCACAGGCACAACAACGGCTCCAGGAACTCGCCGCCACAGCCGGGCAAAGCCTGGAGACGTACATCCAGGAACTGATTGAAAAGCAGGTCCTCGGTCCAAAGGGGAAAGGTCCCGAGAGGACATGGCAGGAAATTTGCGCGCCGATCGCCGAAGCGTTCGCCGAGAGCGCTATGTCAGAGGATGAATTCAAGGATTTCCTGACCGAGGCTCGTGAGGAAGCCCGGGTAGAAAAGCGGACCAAAGGCGGGCAGGGAAATACCTGCAAATGACCCCCTACGTCGTCTTTGACTGCGTGGTCTTGCTCCAGGGGGTCGGACGCCCTACAGGCCCGGCCCGGGCCTGCATCGCTCTCTTGGACCAAGGCGACTGTACACTCTGCCTGAGTGCCGGAGTCCTCGCCGAAGTAACAGATGTTCTCAACCGGCCCAAGGTCAGGCGCCGTTTCCCGCGTCTTACGGACGAGCGCGTGGCAAACTTCCTCAAGGACATTCAAGCGCAAGCAATCTTCTTCGAAGAGATACCCGAAGCGTTTGTCTATGCCCGGGACCCCGACGACGAGCCGTACGTCAACCTCGCCATCGTGGCCAAGGCCTCCCACCTGGTGACCTGGGACAAAGACCTCCTGGACCTGATGAACGAAGGCTTGCCCGAGGGGAGGGATTTCCGCCAGCGTTTTCCTCAACTTGTCATTCTTGACCCGGTAGCGTTTCTTCAAGAACTGCGGCAGCACAAGCAACCCCCTGTGGCAGAGCCTGGCTTCTTGCCAGAGCATCAAACTAATTAAGGTCTTTAATGAATATTTCCGCAGCAATCTGGTCGGTACCCTCAGTATGTCCCGTCGGTCAGGCCCGGTCTACCCGGGAACCAGTGCCTCACGGAGATGGTGCCCGAGAACAAGCCGGCGGCGGAGAGCGTGGGCCGCTCCCGCCGCCGGCATGCGC
>JBGQLF010001241.1:0-3720 GCA_041499985.1 Gemmataceae bacterium | reverse complement strand
GCTGCCGAGGCAGAGGTGGCCCGGCTGCAAGCCCAGCTGGCAGAGCTGCAACAGCGGCATCCGGAATGACTCGCCCAAGGTGGTTTCGAAACCATCTCGAACCTGCCGAATTGACTTGCAACTCCCTGTCGCGGCAGGTATGCCATTGAGCAGAACGGGTCTGGGCCTGAGTGTTCACTCAACGGGAGGACGTCCGATGGCTCGATCACGGATTGCTGGGGGTGTCGCGGGTCTGCTCGCGACGGTCCTATTGGCGGTCTATCTACTCGCTTTTGGGTTATCGCAGCCCAGCGAATCCGGACAGGCGGCCCCGCAACCACCCAGCGCCGGCCGTGAAGCCGGGCGGCCCATTCCCATGCTCACGAACGTCGTGGCCCTGGAAATCTCCCTCGGCCTCAAGGACCAGAAACCGACCGCCTGGGACGGCGAAGTTCAGATTTCTACCGGCCGCATCACGAATGTCGCGATCGTACGCGGCGGCCCCAAGCCCACCGTGGAGGGCAGCCGCTTCAGCGTCCGTTCCGTCCTCCAGATGATGGGGAAGCAGCCTCCGCTCGGCCCGATCATTCGCGTGAACGTCGATGCCCCGCCGACAGCCACCGTCACCGTCAAGACCAAACAGGGTCAATTCGCCTTTACTCTCGCCGAGGTGACAAGCGACACGCCCAAGGCACATCTCGACGGCCAAGTGACGGTCGAGCGGCAAGAGGCCGTCACCCGCTTGACCGGCCCGGCAACGGAAGATGATTTCCCGGCGCTGGCCAACGGACGCGACGGCACCATCTGGCTGGCCTACGTCGAATACCAGCCGGGCAAGCCCCTCATCCTCGAACGGGTGCTGGCCGGCGGCTTCGATGCACTGGTGCCCACCGGCCACGGCGATCGCATTCGCCTGATGCGCTTCGACGGCCAAGTCTGGCAGCCGCCCCTCGATGTGACCGACAGCGGCCTCGACGTCTGGCGGCCGACGGTGGCAGTCGATGGCAAGGGCGGCGTCGTGGTCGCCTGGAGTCAGCAAGTGAACGGCGACTGGGAAATCTTCCACCGCCGATATGCGCCACCGAGCAAGGACGGCGCCGCGGGGCAGTGGTCGAACACGGTCCGCCTCACGCAGGCACCGGGTTCCGATTTCCACGTCGTGGCAGCGACCGATGCGGCTGGCGTGGTCTGGCTCGCCTGGCAAGGGTGGCGCAAGGACAATTTCGAGATTCTGCTGGCTGCCCTGGGCGAGGATCACCCGGCAAAAACTCCTAAAGTAATCTCCAATAGCCCGGCCAACGACTGGAGCCCGGCCATCGCCGCGGATTCGCGCGGCAACGTCTATGTGGCCTATGACACGTACGACAAGGGCAACTACGATGTCCGGCTGTACGTGACCGGCAAGGAAACGAAGACGATTCCCATCGCGGATTCGCCACGTTTCGAGGCACGGCCCAGCCTGGCTTGCGATGCCCAGGACCGTCTCTGGATTGCCTACGAAGCCGGCGACGAACAGTGGGGCAAGGATTACTCCACGGACCAGTTCGACCGGATCGGCTTCAAGAATAATCCCGGCTCGGGACTGTACATCACGCGGACCATCAAAGTGAAGTGCCTGGTGGACGGCAAGTTGATGCAGCCGCCGAATCCGCCCGGCGCGTTCATCAGCCGGCTGGGGCGTGCCAAAAGTCTGCCGCGCCTGGCCGTGGACGCGGCTGGCGGTCTCTGGCTGCTGCTGCGCCATCACCCTCTGCCCGGCGGCGCCGGCGAAGTGTGGGATAGCTTTGCGGTCCGCTACGACGGCAAGAACTGGTCCCCATCCCGTCACCTGCCCAATTCCGCCAATTTGCTCGATAACCGCCCCGCCTTGGTGGCGTTCGGCCAGGGCATCTTGGCGGTGTACAGCAGCGACAATCGGGTGCGCACGCAGAACCGCGAGCAAGACGATCTGTTTGCCCTGATCCTCAACCCGCCCGGCGCGACGTACCCGCCGGAGCTGGTCCCCGCGGATCCGGCCGACCCTGCCAAGGTGACGGTAGTTCATCCCAACGAAGCGGCCGATGTCGCCCGGTTGCGGAACTATCGTGTCGAGGTGGGAGGCAAGCAATTGCGCCCGGTCCGCGGCGAGTTCCACCGGCACACCGAGTATAGCTCCCACCGCGATCAGGACGGCTCGCTCGAAGATAGCTGGCGCTATAGCCTCGATGCCGGGCGTCTCGACTGGATGGGCAACGGCGATCACATGAATGGCTTCAACCAGGAGTACATGTGGTGGCAGATCCAGAAGATCACGGATCTGTACCACAATCCGCCTCATTTCATTGCCGCTCAGACCTATGAGCGCAGCGCCGTGTATCCGAATGGGCACCGCAACGTGATCATGCCGCGACGCGGCATCCGGCCGTTGCCCTTTGGCAAGTTGGAGGGCACGGCCGAGAAAGGCACGCCCGATGTCAAAACGCTGTATCAGTATTTGAAGCACTTCGGCGGCATCTGCGCCTCGCACACCAGTGCCACCACCATGGGCACCGACTGGCGCGATAACGATCCGCTCGTCGAGCCGATCGTGGAGATCTACCAGGGGCATCGCCATAACTACGAGCATTTGGGCGCGCCCCGTTCGGCGACCGCCGCCACGCAGATCGGTGGCTACGAGCCGGCCGGCTTTGTCTGGAACGCCCTCGAGAAGGGTTACCGCCTCGGCTTCCAGAGTTCCAGCGATCACGTCAGCACGCACATGAGCTACGCGATTGTGCTCGTTGAGGAGATCTCGCGTTCGGGCATCATCGAGGCCTTCAAGAAACGGCACTGCTACGCCGCCACGGACAATATCCTTCTCGTCGTCCGCTCGGGTGAGCAGCTCATGGGCGAGGCATTCGAAACGGCCCGGCGTCCGACGCTGGAGATCGTCGCCCACGGTACGGCGCCGATCACCAAGCTGCACGTGATCCGCGACAACAAGTATGTCTACTCCATGGAGCCGAAGACGGCGCAGGTCCAGCTACGCTACACCGACATGGACGCCCCCGCCGGCAAGACCAGCTACTACTACGTCCGCCTGGAGCAGGCCGATGGCAATCTTGCCTGGGGATCGCCGATGTGGATCACGTACAAACCGTAAGAGACCTGCTTTTGCAACATCGGCTGGGATTCTGCGAGTAAAATGCGGCCCAATGGCAAGAACTTGGGTCCTCGGCTTGCTGCTGGCCTGGCGGGGAAAGCGCGGCGGCGTTATAACCGGCACGGCCGGCCGGCAACACCCGCCCGCTCCGGGAAAGCGCGCATGGCGAGCAAACCCTTTGATCCGACGTTCAAGGCCCTGGTGGACACGGCGCCGAACGACTGGCCGGTGCTGGTGGGCGAAGCACGGGCCCCGGCGGAAGTCATCGACGCCGACATCGCCACGGTCAGCGGAGCCGCCGACAAAGTTCTGCGCGTGCGCGCCGCCGACCCGTACCTGCTGCACCTGGAGTTTGTCGCCGGGCACGACGCCGCGGAGCTGCCGGGGTTGCTCCACGTGCGCAACACGCTCCTGGGGCATCGCCACGGCCTGCCGGTGCGGAGTGTGGCCCTGCTGTTACGGCCTGGGGCCGACTCGCCCATCCTGACGGGAGAGTACGTGCGGGCATTTCGCGGCGAGTCGCCGTATGCGTTCTTCCGCTACCGAGTGATCCGGGTCTGGCAGCTGAAGCCGGCGGCGCTGCTGGCGGGTGGGGTGGGCACGATGCCCTTGGCGCTGAT
>JBGQLF010001240.1:0-3722 GCA_041499985.1 Gemmataceae bacterium | reverse complement strand
CGGCCCTCGGCCTCGCCGATCTCGTGGATTTGCACGATGGCCGGATGTTGGAGCCGCGCCTGGGCCTCCGCCTCGCCGCGGAAGCGGGCCAATTCGGCCGGGCTCGCGTGGGCACCGGCCAAGATCATCTTGAGCGCCACGACCCGCTTCAGGCCCAGGTGCTCGGCCTTATAGACGATCCCCATGCCGCCGCGGCCCAATTCACCCAACAGCTCATACCCGGCGACGCGCGGCAGCGGGATCGGTCCGGGAGGCGTCGTTTCCGAGGACTGGAGAAGCGGGCCCGATTCGAGCGCCTGATGGACCTCGAACAGGCGCTGGAGCTGGGAGGCCAACTCCGGAAACTGCTGCACATACTCCTGAAGCTGCGGCTCCTCCCCCCGCTCTTCGCGCAGCAGGATCTCGTTGTAGACCAGCTCGGCGGCACAGTCCGGCGCCGTGGCGAGCGTGGGGTGTTGCTGCAAATAAGCGACCGCGGGGACCGGTTCCCCCTCCTGCCAGCGCCGGCGCTGCTCGCGGCAAAGCGCGTCGACGAGTTGCACCGCAGTTAGTTCCTCGGCCATGGATGTTCTGCCTCCACGCTCAGGCCTTCAGTCTTCCAGTCCCAGCTCGCGGCTGACCCGCTCGATGGCACGGGTCAACTGCATCCGCAGACGATCGGGACTGCCGCCGATCTCGGTGGCCATCTCCGCCCAGGAACGGCCCAAGGCACGTTGGTCCGCGAGCCAGCGTTCTTCTTCCGACAAGCGGCTGCGGAACTGCTGGAGCAGCTCCTGATGGGCCACCACCTGGCTCGGGTTCGCGCCCGGATCGACGACCTCGGCGCTCGCGGAGAAATCCTGCCGCACGCGTCGTGGATCCCGGCGTGCCGTCCGTTGTTTCTGCACCTGGGTCGTGAGCTTATGCCGGGCCATGGTCGCCAGCAGGTTCAGAAGCTGCTCCGGCTTGTCCAGCTCGTACTGACCCGAGGCCGCACGCAGAAAGAAGCTGGCCAAGACCGATTGGCAGATATCCATCGAGTCGAGCACGCGCCGGAGCGCGGCATCGGTGAGCCGGCGGCGCACGATCAGCCGAATCGTCGGCTCATAGCGCCGCACCAACTCCGTGGCGGCCTGGTCGTCGCCGGCGCGCACACGGAGGATGAGATCGCAAAACGAATTGTCCGCGGACATGAAGGGGCTCCTTCTGGAATTCGCCCATTTGTCTTCTTGTACCGGGATTTCCCGGCCAAGGACACAGAATTCCTCGCTGGGGCCCGGCGCAGAATTATTTCGCCTGGTGTGTTCGGTCCGACCCGGAATCTTGATCTGGTGATAGAGGCGGAAGAGGAAGGCTGCGGTGCCCATCCGAGGGCAGGCCTTCCGGGCGGCGGCCCTGCGGGGTGCCTCGATACCTTTCGTTTCCCTTTAAAGAAAGGAACTGCACCATGTTTGCGAATTGGTTGCGTAAACGGATCGGCTCGAAGTCTCAACCAGCCTCGCGGAGGCCGCGGCTGAGGAACACCAAACGCCGGCTGGAGCTCGAACGGCTCGAAGAACGATCCTTGCCGGCGATTCACCTTATCTCCAGCATCGACGGGATGAACGGATCCGTTGCGACCGCCGAACCACCCGACACGGACGTGGCGGTCGGGCCGAGGCGTGTCGTGGAGGTCGTCAACAAGGCGATTGCGGTTTACGACAAGACCACCGGGGACATGCTGGGGACCGACTCGTTAGAGAATTTCTTCAACCTCCCACTCAGGAACGGTACCATAGTCACTGACCCGCAAGTGACGTTCCAGGAAAGCGCCAGCAACGGCGCGGGCAAACCGTCCGGCCGATTTATCGTTTCCACGCTGTTCATTGATAACAACAACCAGAGGAGTTTCCTCGAGGTCGCCGTTTCCAACAGTGCCCTCGGCGATCCTCCGGGTCCGAACTACATGCCGCAGGCCGATTTTACCAAGAAGTTCCAGATCGAACTGACGCAGAAGGTCGGAACCAACACCCTCTGGGGCGACTACGACCGGGTGGGTTGGGACGCGGACGCGGTCGCTTTCACCGTGAACATGTACCAATTCCGTGCGGGAATCCTTGCGGGAACCCCTGAGGGAACAGGGAACTTCGACCACGCCCGGGTGCTCACATTCCCTTTATCCTCACTCCTCGATGGCGTTGCCAACGCCCCCAAGCTCTTCTTCGCGGACATTCCCGGCGGCAGCGACAACAAGTCGATGATCCCCGCGGTGATGCACGGCACGGCGCCGGGAGGGCCGGAGGGGGGGCCGTTTTTCTTCGTGACGACGGGGCCTACGACGGGGGCCAACCGTGCCGGCAAAGCCATCCGGATTGTCCAGCTGACAAACCCGCTGTCGCTCAATTCGAACTTCATCTTCCGCGACGTACCCGTGACCCCCTACAGCGATCCGAACCCGATACGGCTACCGGGAGGGACGATTAGCAAGAACGACGACCGAATCCAGAGCGTGGTCTTCCGAGGGAATCGGCTCGTGGCGAGCCAGACCGTGGCGGAAGGCACCAACACCCGCGCGCGGTGGTACGAGTTCAACGTCTCCGGTCCCTTCCCCTCCCTGACCAAGCTCGTCCAATTCTTTGCCCCGGACGGGACCGACCTCTATTACCCGTCCGTCGAACTCGCCAGCAACGGCGACCTGGGCATGACGTTCATGAGCTCGTCGGCTAGCCAGGGTATGTCGATGTTTGTCGGCGGTCTGGACCAGGCCAGTGGCACGCTCGTGGCCAGTGGCACGCTCGTGTCCCAGCTGGTCCGTGACGGGCAGGGCAACGGATACAGCGGGCAGCGGGCTGGCGACTATAGCGGGATCAGCGTCGATCCGGTGAACGGCGTCTCCTTCTGGGCCGCCAACGAATATAAGCCCGCGAACGACCCCGACACGTGGGGCACCGCCATCGGCTACTTCACGCTGAACCCGACGCTGCCCGCGAGCTTCCAAGTCACGCCGAGCGTCCGTACGGTCACCGCCGGCACGCCCTTCGGGATCACGGTGAGGGCGCTCGACGCAAGTGGCAACCCGGTCCCCGGCTACCGGGGCACGGTCCACTTTGCGAGCACAGACAGCAAGAACCCGGTGCTGCCTGCCGACTACACCTTTATGCCAGGTGACAATGGGGTACACACTTTCCCCAATGCCGTGACCCTCAAGCAAGCGGGCGACCGCGAGATCACCGTCATCGACACCATGGCCACCATGGCGGGCAGCACAACGGTCACGGTCAACGCAGCGGCGGTGAAAAGTCTCTTGGTGGAGCATAGTTCCATCGTGACCGTGGGCATGTCCTCCAGCGTCACCGTTTACGCCTGGGACGCTTTCGGCAACGTGGCCGCAGGCTATCGCGGCACAATACATTTCACGAGTTCAGACCCCAGGGCCACGCTGCCGGGCGATTACACCTTCCAGCAGGTCGACGCGGGCAGACACCTCTTCGTCAATGCGGTGACCCTGCGGACCATAGGGCAACAAAGCCTCACGGCCACGGACACGGTGACGGCCACAATCACTGGCAGCGTCGACGTGAAGGTCTCCCCGACCGTGGTGATGGTGATCAGCCCGAACCGCGGTCCGCTCGCCGGGGGCACCGTCGTCAGCCTCATCGGCACCAATTTCACCGGTGCCACGGCAGTTCGCTTTGGTACGGCGGCCGCCACCGCGTTCACGGTCACGTCCGCGGGGTCGATCACGGCCACGGCTCCGGCGGAGG
>JBGQLF010001239.1:0-3726 GCA_041499985.1 Gemmataceae bacterium | reverse complement strand
TTGACCAGGAAGGCCCGCAGATGGTTGGCATTGGCAAACCGGTAGCCGGCCGAACGGAAGCGTCTGAATAGATCGGCCCAGACCGACTGGACGATGTCCGCCGAGTCGAACTTGGAGCGGAGTTCCGCGGGGAGGTGGCGCCGCACTATCATCCGCAGATAAGGCTCATAGGTTCGAAACGCCTGCTCCACCGCGGCCACGTCGCCCTCGCTGAGGTCCTGGAGCAGTTGGTCCAACGACTTGGGGTTCATCCTTCGTCTCCCGGCGATGGACCCGCCAACTCCAGGAACCAGACCGAGCCCGTGCCGACGCCAGCCAGGTGGAGGTCGGGGTGCCGGTGCCGGACCTGACGCCTGGCTACCTCGCAGGCCACGCCAGCTACCACAGCCGCCAGGGCCCAGGTGTCCAGCTCCCACCGACTTATCGTGGCCAGCCAGCTCGCACCGAGGTCGCTGAGCTCGTCAAAGAATTGGCCGATGGCCTGACTCAGCGGGTTGGTGTCGAACGGCGCGAAGCCAACCAGGAGATCAGACGGCTGCGCTTCCAGGTTGGCCTCCGCCACGATGGGTTCGGCCCTGGAAGAGTTCCCACCCCCTTCGGCGATGCTACGGACTCCCGATGGCTCGCCTTGCACGATGAGATGAAGCCCGAGCGGGAAGAACGCAACGGCAGTCCCACTCCTCTGTACATCGGCATCCGTGACGCTAGCAAAGCCGTCCGCATGGTCGGCCTGAAGGGCAATCCGAGGTGGGTGGAACCCGGCTTCCACGGTACGGCTCGGGTTGGCTACGTCGGGGACACCCGGAGGGACAACGATCGCGGGAACCTGGTCCCGTGGAGTTCCCGCCGTCACCAGGATGTTAGGACCCGGCACCGTGCCGCTCTGGTTTCCAAAGGCCGCGACAACCGCGCCGCCACTCGGGTTGCTGCCCGAAGGCGTGGGTTCCGTGCAGGCACTGACGCCGGTGCGGTCAACCGCTACCGTCACGGTGCTCCCCACGCCCAGGTTTGCCGTCCTGAGGACGCTCGAGCTCTGCTCACTGGTCGTTCTCGGGCTGTCGTTACTTGCGGCAACCCGTAGGTCTACGCCGAGGTTCGGCGAGGGAGTCACCGTCCCGGCGACACCGAGCCCGCTGCTCACGACAAGGCCGACGTTGTCCGCGCCGGCTTCCAGATCCGAGGTAGTACTCAAAGTTACGCCACTTGCTCCAACAAGCGGAAGGCCGCCGACCACACTTACGGAGATCGTGGCTGCGTTCTTGACGGACAGGGCGATTGGTTCGGCGACGCGGAACCACGCTGCCGCCAGCTCGGAAAGAAGGACTGGCGGCGCGAGCAGCGAAGAGAACCCACTCAAGAGGCACCGTTCCTCGAGCGACTCGATTGGGAAACTACGATGCCGGACTGGACGGCGGACGGAGGATGGAACGACGGACATGGGCCACCTCTTTTAGCTTGGGGTGGACGGCGTGGTAGGCACCCGCGCGGCTCCGGCCGATCTGGGGCCTGTCCCTCGCGTGAGTCACGCCGTCTTGGTGCGCAGGGGACATTCTCCCTGGACGAGTTCTTGAAAATGAAGGAGCAGCGCCGTTGCTGGAAGACTGAGAAAGTTTTCTTAGCTGATGAGAATGGTTGTCTCGCCGAGGCGCGCGGAAGGGGAGAGCAGCTCCTCATAACTGCCTTCGCGGGGAGGAAATTGGCGGCCTCTATCGGAACCCTAGTTCGCTTCCCGGCCCGAGTCAAGCACGACCGCGACGGTCTGGCACGCATTCACTCGGGCACAAAGCCGACACCACTGGCTCTTCCCCGGGCGGCCCACGTGCCCCCGTGGGGGTGTGCCAAGGGGAAGAGGTTGGGGCACGAGCGCAAAAGTGAGTCCACAACCGAGGGAACGTTTTTTGCGCGCGCCCCGGAGCACTCTTTCCGTAATCCCTAGATGAGGAGATGCACGAAGCGGTCGCGGCCAACCCGGCGCTTCCCGCACAACGGTTTCCATCTCCTCAGTCACGCGCCAGCGGTTGCCTGGCTGAGACGGATCGGCGGTTACCAGCGGTGCGGCGCGGGTTGAGAGAACCTCGCCACACCGACACCGAACGAACCAAGAACGCGTGTGCAAACCGGGACGCCGGTCCCTTCGTAAACAGGCTCTTCCGTTGTCCTTTCTTAGGGAGTTACATCCTATGCACCCTGCGAAGGAATCCTCCGAGTCGGTCGATGTCCTTCTCGCGGAAGACGATCCCGTCATCCGCCTTTCTCTGCGGCTCCTGCTCGAGAGCGAGGGTTACACCTGTGCCGAGGCGGAGAACGGCCGGGAAGCAGTGGCGATTGCCCAGCACTGTTCGCCCCGGCTCGTGTTCCTGGATCTGATGATGCCGCAGGTGGACGGCTTTGCCGCGGCCGAGCAGTTGCGAGCCGATCCGCAAACACGCAACATCCCCATTCACTGCCTGACAGCCCTGGATTTCCCGGCCGCTCGCCGCGCGGCCAAGCGGTCCGGCTGCGAAGTCTTCCTCACCAAGCCGTTCGACGTCGAAGGGTTCTTGGACGTGGTTCGTGTCGCGCTCGATGCCGGTCGGGCCAAGCCCGTACCGGTGCCGGGCGGAACGTTCCGGGGCTAGCCTGGGAGAGCATCAGGTTGTGGGAGCCTACGCGATATGCACGACACCACCTACACCTGGAAGAACGGCCTGCCCGAGGCCGCGCCGCAGCCTCGGGCGAAAGTCCTCCGCGTGGACGACGTGGCCTCGTTGCGAGCACTGAGGGCAGAGGACTTCCTCAAGTCATCAGTCAACCGAGTGGCATTCTTTTAGGCCGCTCCATGCTTTCTTTCAGGACTCCGTTGTGTTGGCCAGTTGTTCAGTCGTCACCGGAGATTTTTATTTCACTATGGAGGCCTGTTGTGACCCAATTAAACTTCTTGCGCTGGCTTCGATCTCGTCAAACCCGTAAACCTGCCGACCATCGACCGGTGCGGCGCCGGTACTCCGTCCGACCTCGGCTCGAGCACCTCGAGGACCGTTGGGTGCTCGCCTCGCACACGTGGTCCGGTGTGGCCGCTGTTGCTGGTGATCCCAGCTGGAGCAACAGCCTCAACTGGTCTGTGGGAGGAGCGCCGGCGGTCGGCGAGCTAGGCCCCGTCGATCTGACCTTTCCGGCGGGCATTCTTGGGCTCGGCCTTCAGAGCCGGGATAACATTCCTGGTCTGGTCGTTTCTCAGATCACGTTCACCGGTGGTGGTTATTTCCTCGACAGTGCCCCGGGCGTTTCCGTCACGCTCGCGGGTGGCATCGCCGACGGCGCAGGATTGAGCAACACCTACAATCTCAATACTGAGCTTTCGGGGGTCAACACGATTGCCGTCGACACCGGCGGGACGCTCAGCGTCGGCGGCGTGATCACGGGTGCCGGTGGACTGACCAAGGACGGTACGGGTACGCTGATACTTTCCGGTGCCAGCAGTTACTCGGGCGGGACCACGGTCAACGCTGGCACCTTGATTGTGAGCAATGACTTGGCCCTGGGCAGCGGGACGTTGACGCTCTGTGGCGGTACACTCCAGACCGGCGCTGCCATCACGCTCGCTAACCTAAGTTGCGCAGTTGGGCATGAGCACTATTGAATTCTCCGAGGGTTTTGCAGGCTGAAGGGTCCAGGTCTTCACTACAAAAGCCGATCGGGGCTCAGCCGTTCGGGCAGTTGCAGGTTCAGGGCTGCCAGGATCCGGGC
>JBGQLF010001238.1:0-3728 GCA_041499985.1 Gemmataceae bacterium | reverse complement strand
GGGCACGACCACGGCGCGTGGCAGGAGCGCGGCGAGAAAATGAGCGTTGAGCGTCACGGCCTGGAGGGCCAGCCAATGAGCTCGTTCTTCGCCCAGGCCATGGCGACAATCCAGACCGCGGATGACGTCTGCGGTGGGACCGCCGCCGGGCACCAGGAGGACGGGATGCGTCGACCAGCGCTCCAGCCAACATGCCACACGGGGGCCGAGATCCGGCAACTCCAGCAAGCTTCCTCCCAGCTTGACGACGATGAGACCTTGATCGGTGTTAGCCTTCCGCATCGGGATGCTCCTCGGCGAGCACGGCCACGGCATAAGCGCACGCAGCCTCCGAGATAGCCGGTCCAAGTCTGCCAGCGAGGGAGACGATGGGGACGGACCACTCCAAAGATTGCTCGGCCAAGTTTTGGATGAGGAATTCTCCCGATCCCGCTGTAATCAGAGTCACTGGCTTCTGAGGCAGAGATCGCGCCACCCTCTCGACAGCTTCGGCAAGGAGGAGGAGTTGGCACCGCCTTACTTCGTCCGCGAGCATCCAGGTCTCAGCTTCCGTACAGCTGCTGCTGTCCGCACAGTACATGCGCGCGAGCCTGGCATGCGCCGCGGCACGCGTCGCCGGGCAGCCGTCGGCAGTATGCCGATCGAGAGGATCCTCGGGAATATGTCCAAGCACGAGGTAGGCGTCGAGTGTCGTGGCGAACAACTCGGCGGCGACTCGCGGACCGAGCAGGGCGCACAGAGGGGTGCGGCGGACGCCGGTGTAGACAAGTTCCCTGGAGCGGAGGCGCTCGGAGTCGGTCCGTCCTCGTGGAACCGGCTGGCCGTCTTGCAAGGGCACCACATCCGTTGTCGTCGAACCGACATCGACGAGCAGCGCGGGCCCCGTGGGCACATAGCGCCCGGCGAAGGTAGAAAGAGCGAGCCAATTGGACGCTGCACTGAGCAGCGGCACTTGCCGCGCTCTGGGCAGGGTGACGAAGCGGGCCGTGGTTTGCCAGACGTGAACCGGGATTCCTGCCGCCGCCTGTTCCACGGCATCGAGGATGGCATGAACGCCGTGCTCCCTGGTGGCAAAACAATCACACAGCTCGCCGGTCATCGTGACGGCCCAGCACTCACTTGGTGGCAAGTGCCGCGCCAGCTCGCACAGAGCATCCGTCAAGCGGGCGGGCGTCTTCCACAGCTCGAACGGCACGAGTTCGGCGGCACCGGAGGAATGCGCTCCCTTAAGGTTTGCACCGCCAATATCCAGGCCGAGCACCGAAGCCGACATACACGTTCCACAAGGCGAAAAACGTGGCATGGTTCCAACTTGGGTGGCACGCCCTGAGTCTTCGAAGGGCGTGTCCTCCGCAACCCACGCCCTTCGAAGACTCAGGGCGTGCCACCCGGCCGCCTGTGCCTTGGAGCTGGCTTACGAGTTCCCGGTTCCTTTGTCCATCTTCACCGGTTCCGGCGGTGCCAGCGGCGGCGGCGGGGTTTGCGGTGGTACGCTGACAGGCTGGATCGCCCCTGGAGGAGGCGCCGGTGCCATCACGGGCTGCGGCTGCCCGGCCGGCACCGGGGACACCCCTTGTGGAACGAGCACTCCAGGAGGAGCGAGGTGGAAGCTCACTTGATCCAGAACCCGGCCACTAACCGGGTGATCGCCGAAGGTCGCCACGCGGACACAGACCCGTGTCGCCGCGACCTCGGCGGGGATGCGGCAGGGCTGCACTTCGAGATAAATGCGCACGCGCTCGCCGTCCGCCGTGCGACTCTCCAGGAAGCCACTGCCCACCTTGGACTCGGCTCTCACCAAAGGCATGCCCAGCTCGCCCAGGGCGGTTTGCGTCGCCGTCCAGGTATCCTGGAAGCTAGCGGGAAAGGTCTGGCAGACCTTGCCCTTACAGTAAGCATATCCGACGGCTGCTCCGCCCGTCGCGCCCGCAGCGATCAGCAGGCAACCCGAGTTGGCCAACGCCAGCGCGGCCAGGATAAGACAGGCGCCGCGCGCGAGACGTTTATGTCCGACAAGTCTGTTCATACTCCGACCTCCTCTGCTCGACCGAGCTACGCAGTCTACCGATCCCGATCCCTCGGGCAAGAGCAGTCTCAAGCTGCTAGAATAGGAAGTTATGGGTGCGGCATTTGCGTTGCCAAGACTCGTCCAATTGCCTTGCTTGCCATGAACCGTTACCTGATCGGCATCGACCTGGGAACCACGAACAGCGCTCTGGCTTATGTGGACTTGCAAGCCAAATCCAAAACCGGACGGCCCGAACTGCGAACGTTCGAGGTTGCCCAGCTGGTAGCTCCCGGCGAGCTCGCCAGCCGTCCCCTGCTTCCCTCGTTTCTGTACCTGCCGGGCGCTCATGATCTGCCTCCTGGTTCCGTCGCGTTGCCCTGGGATCCGCAGCGGGCCTATGTCGTGGGAGAATTCGCGCGCCAGCATGGGGCGCGGGTTCCCGGACGGTTGGTGACCTCCGCCAAGTCGTGGCTGTGTCATGCGGGCGTGGACCGCTCCGCCCCGCTGCTACCCTGGAGTGCACCTCCGGATGTGGCGCGCATTTCGCCCGTGGAGGCGTCGGCGCGCTACTTGCACCACTTCGTCGAGAGCTGGAACGACCGCATGGCCCGCGATCAGCCCGAGCATCGGCTGGAAAAGCAGTCCATCGTGCTGACGGTACCGGCTTCCTTTGACGATGTGGCCCGCAATCTGACCGTGGAAGCTGCGCGGAAGGCGGGTCTGGAAAATCTGACGCTGTTGGAAGAGCCGCAGGCTGCATTTTATTGTTGGCTGGCGCTCCACTCGGTCAAGGAAGCGGCTCAGCTCAAGCCGGGGTCGCGCTGTCTCGTCGTGGATGTGGGCGGCGGGACGAGCGACTTCAGCCTCATCCGTGCGATCGAGCAACAGGGAGAACTCGGTTTTGTGCGCGAAGCGGTTGGCGAACACTTGCTGCTGGGCGGCGACAACATGGACCTTGCCCTTGCCAAGTTCGTCGAAGCGCGTCTTCCCGGGGCCGGGCGCCTGGACGCAGCCCAGTATGGCATGCTGACGCAAGCGTGCCGGCTAGCCAAGGAATCCCTGCTCAGCCCGGCGCCTCCCCCCCAATTCACGGTGACCGTCATGGGTCGCGGCCGTCAGGTTGTCGGCGGCGCTCAACACGCCACGCTCACGCCAGCGGAGGTGCGACAGATTCTCTTCGAGGGTTTCTTCCCGCTTGTGCCGCGGGACGCGGAGCCGCTACGCGGTCCCCGGACGGGCTTGCATGAAATGGGTCTGCCTTATGTAAGCGATCCAGCGATTAGCCGGCACTTGGCGGTGTTTCTGACGCGCCACACTGCGAGCGGAGTGCAGCAGGCAACTGCCCCCGGCAGCGAAGCGCCACAGGCGCTGCTCTTCAACGGTGGCGTCTTCCAACCCGCGGCACTGCGGGAGCGGCTGGTCGACGTAATGCGGCAGTGGTACGCCACCCCGGAGCAGCCCTGGCAGCCGTTGGTCCTCTCCAACCCGTCGTTGGATCTCGCCGTTGCCTGGGGAGCGGCCTACTACGCCTGGCTACGAGACACGGGCGGACGGCGGATCGGCGGCGGCATTGCCCGCTCCTATTACGTCGCCGTGGAAACGGCTACCCGCTCGGCCGAGGCCGACCGCGACGGCGCCCCCTTGTCGGTTTTGTGCGTCGTCCCGCAGCATCTGGAGGAAGGGCAGGAGATTGTCCTGGAGCAACCCGAACTGGAACTGG